>JBHIBK010000379.1:0-2245 GCA_046759065.1 Thermoplasmata archaeon
CCCGGAGTTCTCTCAGATAACTCCCGAGTTCGTCAACCTTGGCCAGGATACGCTCACGATCCAGCATCGGCCACCTGGTCAAGGTATCTGTTGTATCGGTACCTAAAATCCTCAAAGGCCTGAGCGGTTCGGAAAGCGACGAGATACAATCGATCTTCATTCCTGCAGAAGAGTACCCGACCCTCCTTCAGAACCCGCCGCCTCATGTGCAGCGGTAGATGTTGGAATAATTGAAGGTCGAGGTCAGTATGCGATAGATACAGGTGTAGATTCCGAGAGAGCGCCAGTCGATCGTACGTCCCCGGCTCCAGAACCAGGCATACGTCCAGATCGGAGCGCGGCGTGTCCTCTCCCCGTGCTGCGCTTCCGAACAGCATCACTGCTAGAACCTCAGGGTCCATTCGGACCCTGTCGAGAAGCTTGCTGAGACCCTTATCCTGCATTATGCTAACCAAGCCGCGAGCGCAACGCACCTGCTTTCCAGGCTCTGAGCATTCGAGCCTTCTAGCATTCTCGCCTTCTAGCTCCTTCTGTTTGTCTCTTCCGTCAGATCCTCGACGCTTTCAATAGCGGCCCACTGCTCCCGGATCTGATAACCGAAAGCCTTATAACCGCTCTTTACAGCAACCCGAATCAAGTCTGGCATATCGAAGAATTGACCTTCCGGTACCAGGTCCAAGACGTCCGGGTTCACGATGTAAATGCCACAGCTGATCTTAAAGGACAGTTTAGGCCGTTCCTCGATGGAGCAGAGTTGCCCCCCCTGAGTCCCTACAACTCCATAGGGCACTATGTACTCGTACTGACGGACGCCTACCGTGACGGCCGCAGCCTCCCTGAAATGCGATTGGTACAAGTCCTGAAAATTTACCCTGGTTATGATATCGGCATTCATCACTAATACTGGTTCCGAGATTCCAAAGCGATCCCGAATCAACCGAAGAGGGCCCGCTGTCCCAAGCCGCTTGTCCTCCTGCGAGTACCGGATGTTGACCCCGAACTGTCGACCGTCCTGGAAGTAGACCTGGATCAGTTCGGCCCTATATCCTACGGCCAGGTAAATATCCGTCACCTCATGTGCCTTAAGATTTTGGATGAGGATCTCCAGGATAGGTCGTTCCCCAACCGGGATGAGAGGCTTGGGGATTGCGAAGGTCAGGGGGCGCAGCCGCGTCCCAAGTCCCCCTGCGAGTATGATCGCCTTCATTAGATGTGATACCCTCTCGGATCTTCGAGATTGTCGGACTTCTTTAACCAGTCAATAGTCTGACGCAACCCTTCTTCCAGAGAGAATCGGGGCTTCCAAGCCAAGAGACGCTCGGCTTTTGTGTTGTTGCAACGAAGCTGATGGACCTCACTACTTCCAGGGCGGAGTCGTTTTTCATCAGTCAGGATTCTGATATCTCGGTTGATGATGGAAGCAATTTTCTTCGCTATGTCACCGATTAACATCTCCTGGCCGGTCCCTAAGTTAATGACCTCGCCTATGGCTTCCTCGACTTCCGCATTTCGTACAAGCCCGCGCACGGTGTCCTTCACAAAAGTGAAGTCGCGAGTTGGCGACGTCGCCCCCAGCGAAATCGGACCCCCCCCGAGGGCCTGCACGATGATCGTCGGGATAACCGCGCGTAAGGACTGCCGTGGACCGAAGGTATTGAAGGGTCTTACGATCGCGACCGGAAGGTCATACGAATGATGAAACGCCTCTCCCAATTTGTCTGCCGCAATCTTGCTTGCCGCATAGGGTGATTGGGCCTGGAGGGGATGATCTTCGTCGATCGGCACGTACCGAGCTGTCCCGTAAACCTCACTCGTAGACGTAAGAACAACCCGGCGAGGCCTTGTCTCTCGTGCCGCGCTCAATACGTTCAGGGTCCCGATGGTATTGACCTGCACGACCTCCCGTGGATGCACAAACGAGTACGGGACTCCAATCAGCGCCCCCAAATGGAAGACGTACTCCTGATCCCCCATCGCCTTGTACACGCTCTCGAACTCGGTCAGGTCGCCGGCTACAATTCGCAGATCACTGCCGAGAGAAGATAAAAAGCGGACGGATGCTTGGGAAGTGTACCGGACAAACGCTGTGACCTGCGCACCAAGGTCGATGAGTTCCTCCACCAGGTGACTTCCAATGAATCCGCCCGCGCCAGTCACCAGAACTTTTAGCCCTGTCCAATCCATGATACGCCCTCGATTAAGCGTCCCAGTTGGCGGAGATCGTGTTCCACAATGACAACCCGAT
>JBHIBK010000380.1:0-2245 GCA_046759065.1 Thermoplasmata archaeon
CTTCACAAAGGCCATATCAATCCTCCTACTCGTAATCGTAGACGCCCTTGCCCGTCTTCCGTCCCAGGCGGCCCGCCCGAACGTACTTCCTCAGCAGCGGTGCGGGTCTGAACTTGGGGTCTCCTGTCTCCCTGAAGAGGACCTCCATCACGTCGAGACCGATGTCAATGCCCGTGTAGTCGGCCAGCTCGAACGGGCCCATGGGCCAACCGGCGCCGAACTTCATCGCCTTGTCTATGTCCTCAGGCGACGCAGCCCCTTCATCGAGGAGGTTGAAAGCCTCATTGAGCATCGGAACGAGGAGGCGGTTGACGACGAAACCGGGCGTCTCCTTCACCTCGATGGGCTCCTTGCCGAGCTTGATGCTCAGCTCCCTGATGGTGTCGAGCGTCTCATCGGATGTCGCGGAACCGCGAATCAGTTCGATCAGCTTCATTACGGGGGCTGGATTGAAGAAATGCATGCCGACGACCCTGTCCGCCCGCTTCGTGGCTGAAGCCAGCTCGGTTATGCTGAGGGAGGACGTGTTCGACGCGAATATCACATGGTCCGGGACGATGTCGTCGATCTCCTTGAAGATTTCCTTCTTGATCTGCATGTTCTCGAAGATGGCCTCTATGACCACGTCCGCGTTCGCGACCGCCTGAGCGAGGTCGGTGGTCCCCTCGATGTTGTTTATGATTGCATCGACTTCGTCCTGCGTCATCTTGCCCTTTGCCACCCTCTTCCCCAATGGACCGCTGATCCGAGCGAACCCGCCGTCCACGAACTTCTGATCGATATCGCGCATGGATACTTGGTAGCCGCTTGCTGAGCAGAGCTGAGCGATGCCAGCTCCCATGGTCCCGGCTCCAAGAACGCATATCTTCTTGATGTCTTCGACCTTCATTTCCTCCCCCGTGTCCGAAAACGGAACGTGGTATAACTTAGTTTCTCTAGTCCACCGGGACGAACCTGAACCAGACCCGCCCGTCCTCGAGCTCATACGTCTCCAGCTTGACGCGCATGCCTATGCTGCAGTCCTCGAAGCTCGCGTTGCCGATTCTCGAAAGAACCCTGAAGTCACTTCCGTTCAGCTGAACCATTCCCAGAACGAAGGGGACGTCCTTCTCCATTCCCAGAGGAGCGCCGAGGACCATGGCTGTGAACGCGTACAGATCGCCCTCGTTCGGAAGCTCCACCCACTCGAATTGGTCTGCGTTACAGCTTGGACATGCGACCCGCGGAGGCCAAAACAGCCCGCCGCACTCCGTGCACTTCGTCGTGGTAAGCTTCCCTTCCCTGAGATTCGTGAAGAACTGATGGATGCGAGTGTGGTCCTCGTCCTGGAGCGGGTAGAAGTCCAGCAGGTATGGCAGCAGTATCGTGGTCATTTCGGCGACCTCCCGAATACCATTATGCTCTGAACATTGGCCGCCCCGCTCAGGTTGTGCGTCATCGCCATCTCAGCGCCGTCCACCAGCCGCTCTTTCGGAACGCTCGATCTGAATTGTTGCAGGACCTCCACGATCTGAGCGATTCCCGTTGCGCCGAGCGGGTGTCCAGTACCCAGGAGACCGCCTCGAGTGTTGATTGGTATCTTCCCGCCAATGTCTGACTGCCCATCCTCGATGAACTTACCGCCCTCGCCCTTTTCGCAGAAGCCGATGTCCTCGTACTCGATTATCTCCGAGATCGTGAAGCAGTCGTGCAGCTCAGCGAAGTCCAGGTCATCGGGCCCGATTCCAGCGGACCGGAACGCCTCCTTGGCGGCTGTCTTGAGCGGGTGCCAGGTGGACAGGCTCTTGTAGTTGGCGAGGTTGCTGCCCATCGAGCACTGGCCGGAGCCGATGATGTAGGCGGGCGCGTCCGTGAACTTCTTCGCCCTTTCCTCGGATGTGAGAATGACCGCCGCGGCCCCGTCCGTGATCCCGGAGCAGTCGAAGAGCTTTATCGGCGGGGAGACTATCGGTGACGAAAGGACCTTCTCCACCGGGATCTCCTTCTGGAACTGGGCGTACGGGTTCGTCGTCGAGAAGTGGTGGTTCTTCTGGGAGACCAGCGCCATCTGCTCCTCCGTCGTGCCGTACTCGTGCATGTGCCTCTGTGCGCACATCGCGAAGAAGGGCGGTGCCGACGCTCCCTGAACGCCGTCCCACTCCCGCTCGAGGACGCAGGCCATGCTCGTCTGCAGCTCCAGCATGTCGGGGATGTTCATCTTCTCCACGCCGACGCAGAGCGCGATGTCGCTCAGCCCAGTGACGAT
>JBHIBK010000381.1:0-2227 GCA_046759065.1 Thermoplasmata archaeon
TCTGCCCTATCCTGCATATCATCTCGTTGAGAAGAACATAGAGAGCTACCATTTCACCATGATGGCCGGCAAGAGGACCAAGTACATGATCCTGGAAGGGTCACGGGGCTGCAAGCACAAGTGCTCGTTCTGCACTCAATGGAGGCACTGGGGCGGCGTGTGGAGGACGAAGTCGGCAAGACGCATCGCTGATGAGATGGAGCATCTCAACGAAAGGTTCGGGGGACAGTTCATCTGGCTGACCGATGACAACTTCGACTACAAGAGCCGAGGGAGGGAACTTTGGCGGGAACTGCGACGGAGGGACTTCACGGATGACGTATCATGGTTCTTTCAGGCGAGGACGGACGATATCGCCAGGAACTCCGATCTGGTCGCGAGAATGAGGGAGGTCGGCAACAACTGGATCCTCATCGGCGTCGAGAACAACTCACCCGAGACGCTGAAAGAATTCAAGAAGGGGCTACGGGTCGACGATGCCTCTCGAGCGGTCAGGATCCTGAATGACAACGACATCTTCACCCAGTCAATGCTTGTGATCGGTTCGAGAAGGGACACCGCAGAGTCAATCAGAGAACTGCGGGAGTTCTCGCTTGACCTGGACACGCATCTCGCGATATACACTGTCCTCACACCCTTCCCCGGCACAGAAGTGTATGATAACGCACTGAGAAGCGGATGGCTTGAGGACAAGAACTATGCAAACTACGACATGGCTCATGCCATTATGCCGACCGAAACGCTGTCTCGACTTGAGGTGCAGGAAGAGCTCTACCGGTGCTACAGAGGATTCTACGGCTCCATACGGCGGAACATAGCAGGGCTGTTCTCGAAGAACAAGATCAAGAGGAGAGCCTACCGCCATATGGCGGGAAAGAGCGTGCTGAGGAGTCTGAGGCGTCTGTTTTGAACCAAGAAAGAAATCTCGCACAATATGTGATTCTCTCGGCAGTCGGGGCGTCCCTGATCATAGTCATCTCGTGGTTGGGCGCATCGGATGCGGTCTCGTTCGACGCTGCTGACAAACTGCTCGTTGGCGGGGCATTCATCCTCAGCTGCATGTTCGGCATATCCATCGCACTCAGACCGGGCTGGGTCAGTAGATCCGGAAGACGGAATCACGGCGCAATCACGCGAGGCCAGACGGGGAAAGGAAAGCGCCGCGGTCATCATCCGGATTGCGGAGGTTTTGAGGCCCACGTCATCGATACGAAAAGCAGGTCTCTCTGTGCAGGTTGCACCGGTCTGGCGGTGGGTTCCATCATATCGATTCTCCTGGTGACTGTCTGCATTTCACTTCCCGCCAGAATCCCGCCGACATTCCTCTACGTCCTCGTATCATTGGGAATGTTCCTCATCGCGGTCAACTTCGCGGAAACGGTGATTCCGGTGAGAAACGCGGTTCTGCACCTGGTCTCAAATGTGTTCCTCGTAATCAGCTTCTTCTTCATCGTCATTGGCGTGTTTCTCCTAACTGGCAATGCCGTCTACGGCATACTCGGGATTGTAATGTCGTTCTTGTGGTTGGAAACAAGGATCCGACTCAGCAATTGGCGTCACGCTGAGGTATGCGGGGAGTGCAGTGAAACGTGCAAGGCCTATTGAGGTCGGCGCGGCCTCAGGACCATTCGGAGACCTGCAACGATGATCGCAAGGCCTATGATAACGGGAATGATCCACCAGAACTGAAAATCATACACCCACTGTGGCATCCCCGAAATGTTCTTCAGCCCGAACTCGAACAATATCCACAGACCGACGAGAGCGAGTATGACACCCCAGAAGATTCGGTCAGATCGTGGGCCGCCAGAGCATTCTTCCGAGCATTCAACGTCCGGCTTCCTCCGAGCGCCCCATTGGGGAGCCTTCAATGTTGTGCCACAGGAACTGCAGTATGTTGCCTCGTCCGCATTCTGCTGACCACACTTTGAGCAATAAACCATCGATGCCACGTCCTCGGCTCGACAATGTGTCGGTCATATTAAGCTTTGTCTGGGGGCTCTCAATCCTCAAGGAGAGTATCCACCAAGTCCAGGAGCGTTGCCAAGCATGTACGCAATGACACCCTGGCCGATTCCCTCTTCCGTGGCCCGCCCAATACGCTTAAGACCGTGCAGGAGCTAGGGATGAGCAGGTGAGGGTTATGGCAAGCATTGAGCGGGGGTCAACCATTCCTGTTGTTGGTGCCCTCATTGCATTCTACGGTATGGTGCAAATCTTCTTCATA
>JBHIBK010000382.1:0-2223 GCA_046759065.1 Thermoplasmata archaeon
ATGACGGAGGAGTCGGCACAGCCTGGGCGGAGGCTCAGGTTCAGAATCTTCCTCCTTCGGTGGACGTGACCGCTCCGTCATCCGTGAACGAGGGAGAGGACTTCGTCCTCGGAATCACCGCCACGGATCCGGGAAGCGATGATCTAACCGTACATGTTGACTGGGGAGACGGGACTTCGGAGACGGAGACGCACTACAACAACGGCATCGGTCCCGACCCGCCGAACAGCGGGGAAGGGACCTACCCATTTACGGTGTGGGTGAACTCTACGCACGTGTACGGGGACAACGGGAACTTCACAATTGCCGTGACGGTCGAGGACGATGATGGTGGGTCCGTTTCTGAAACCCTGACCATCGAAGTCTTGAACCTGCCCCCGATTCTTGCACTTCCGAGGTGTTGCTGGCCCGTTAGCGAGAGCGAGCCAACCGGACTTGGCTTCGGAGTAATGGATCCTGGAAGCGACGACCTGCAAATCAGCTGGAGCTTCGAACTGGGGCCATCTGGCTCCGAAATCCACTACAACAACGGCATCGGACCCGACCCACCGATGAGTCCTTGGGGGACCTTTCCCTTCAGCGTCAGCAAATCCGTCATCCACATCTATGGTGACAACGGTCGTTACAACCTGACCATCGTGGTGGAGGACGACGACGGGGGCGTCGTGACCCACACCCGCATCTTGAACGTGACCAATCTTCCGCCTTCGGTCGAGCTAGGAGAATCATACACGGGGGACGAGAACTCTCCCATCGAGTTCCGGGCCACAGTGAGCGACCCCGGAAGCGATGACCTGACATTCATCTGGGATTGGGGAGATGGCACGACGGATGCTGTCGTCTTCTACAATGATGGCATGGGCCCCGACCCGCCAAAGAGCCCCTGGGGAACATTCCCGTTCAATATCACTCATTCCATCTCGCACATTTGGGGAGACAATGGTGTCTTCACCGTCACGCTGACAGTCATGGACGATGACGGCAACGCTACAGTTCGGGAGACCACAGTGACGATCACCAACGTCGCTCCAGCGATAGAGGGCATAGAGTACTACCTAAACGCCTCATTCGCCTTCCGAATAGCGGGAGAGAAGTGGCACAACGTGGAGATTCACCTTTACGAAGATGGACAGGAGATCGGATACGCAAACATCACACGATATCCAGGCAGTCCGAACGATCAGATGGCGACGCTAGCGGACATCTCCATTGACTTCTCGAAGACGTATTCAGCGGTGGCGTACTACACGCCCGAGGACGACCCGGTGAACGGACAGATATGGGGAGCGACTCCCGCGTGGGTGATAATCGACTACGAGGACGGAAGCGAGAGGATACATCACACGTTCAACGTCAGGCACGAGGACACGTGGACCTGGGTGATAGACGACCTCTCACAGTACTTCCTGGGACACAACATCACATTTGTGGCGACCGCATCCGACCCAGGGAGCGATGATCTCACATTCACGTGGGACTGGGGAGACGGGAACACGACCGAGAACGTGTACTTCAACAATGGAGTCGGACCCGATCCATATCCCTCACCGGACGTGAATCCGATTACCGTGACGGACACAGCACAGCACGCATATGCCACGGCGGGAACGTACATTATCACTCTCACAGTGACGGACGATGACGGCGGGGCGCAGACGATATCCTTGCTTCTAGCCATTTGACCTCCGAGTGACGAAGGGCGAATCGGAGCTCTGAGCCCCTTCTGCGGTCATGAGTGGATAGGCCCATTTGTTGCAAGGGTACACAACGATCCATCCGTCATGCAGTCCCAGAAAGTGCCCGCCCTGGACGGTTTCCTGCGTGCAGGATAAAAACAGTAACGCGTCTTCCGTCCTGGACGACCGACCGCGGATGGGAGGGACAAACTGAGATGTAATGTCTCCAGGTCGCGGTCGGGCGTGATGGCAAACCACCTTGCCTCTAATAAGCATTCTGGTACACTGTTTTGTAGAAACCGCCTCGGCCCGGGGTTATCGGCCGATGGCATGGCAATGGAGACATCCCTGAAGACGCTCTTCGAATCAGTCCTGAATGACACACTCGAAGGAGGCGCAATGAGGCTGCACGATTCAGCTAACCCAGCAAGTCGTCTATCCTCTTCCACAACATGTCATCGAAATCCGAGAGGTCCAGCTTGCCGTGCCTCTCTTCATAGATGCCATCAAGCTTGTCCATAAGCCGCCAATTGATCCTCTGACCCTT
>JBHIBK010000383.1:0-2216 GCA_046759065.1 Thermoplasmata archaeon
ATATCTCGGGCCAGACAGAGGGAGTAATTAAGGCTTCTGCGTTCCGGTAGAGTCCAAGGAGTTGCCTGTTCGAAACGCGCCCCACAATCCTTATGCGGTCCTCACTCCCATGCCGCTGGACCAGGCGGTTAAGAGGATTCTCGAGGCTACCGCCTCCGGCCACGACGAGAGGTCTTTCCTTATTGAGAAAAAGACGGACTAGACCCTCGACTCCTTTGTGGGCTTCCAGCACACCAACGTAGAGGAAGAAGTCGTCATCGAAGACTGAATCCTCAAGGTCATCGGAAGGCCTCGGGACGAAGTTCGGGATGTGTTCGATGAGAGTCCTAACATCTAGCTCGTTTCGGAGGCGTTCCGCGAGAAAGATGCTCGGGGAAATGATGGCGTCTAGATCCGAGACGCCTCTAGACAGAGCCTTCGACAAGCGCCAAAGCTGAGGGGGCCTCCTTGCAGTAGCCAGGCATGGTGCGCACAACTTGCTTTCACACACATTCCTTCCGAACTTCATCAGATTGTTTCGGGGACAGACCAGCCAGTAGTCGTGGGCGGAGTAGAGATTTAGGTACCTGTTCACTCGCCGCATGAGGCTATGGCCTAGGAGGGAGATGTTATGTAGGTGCACGACATCTGGCCGGACCTCGCTCACAAGCTCTGCAAACGTCTTCTGGATATAGTTGGAGAATCCCACTAGATACGCTCGCGCAGGTGAGAGGAGCCCGCCTGGAGTCTCGATGGGATGGATGACCTCTAGCGTTTCGGCGGCGTGCTTCGACCCGCGGGGTTCGGCGAGCTTCAGCCTGTATGCGTCCTTGCTGAATATCACATGGACCTCATGACCCTGCCGAATAAGTTCCTGGGTGAGGTACTGGACGTGGACGGCATCGCCGCCAATGTGATAAGGCGGGTAGAAAGTGGTGACCATCAGGAAGCGCAGCGTTTCCATGCTAATGCGCGTGGGTCATATGGTGGACCAGGTAATTGTCTGTTATCTTCAGGACGTAGCGCACGGCCAGTCGAAGGTCCTCGGGGTGGCGCAGCACGTGAATGCAGTTCTGGAGATACCACCGCGGGTTGAAGTAGAGCGCCCGATAGGCGGCATTGCGAGCCGCGTTGAGATCCTCCGGAGTCAGGCCGTCCGTCGACATGATGGCGGCGTGCTGGAAGTAGTCCCGCCAGTCCGTAGACTCAATCCAGCCCTTCTCCAGAGCGAATTCGAACATCTTCGTCCCTGGGTATGGAACGGCCACGTTGAACTGGGCTCCCGTCGGCAGAGTCCTCTTGACGAAGTCGAGAGTCTCCTTCAGCGTCGCCTTCGTCTCGCCCGGAAGACCCAAAATGAAACTGCAGTAGACCTTGATCCCTGCATCCTTCACCCACCGGATGGCCTGGGCGGCCTGGTCCACATTGGCGCCTTTCTCCACACCGTCCAAGAGTTCTTGGCTCCCCGACTCAACGCCCAGGGAGATTCCCCGGCAACCTCCGTAGTACAGAATCTGCAGCAGATCGGGATCTACGAGATTAACCCGCGTGTTGCAGTACCACCGGATATCGAGCCCATCCGCCGCTATGCTTTTAGCGATTGCCACAGAGCGATCTCGCTTCATCGTGAAGGTCTCGTCGAAGAAGGAAACTACGTTGACGTCGAACTCCCTCTTCAGATAACGGAGTTCCTCTAGGATGCTCTCCGCGCTACGCACTTTCCAGCGGGTGTTCGCCACCGTACAGAACGTGCAGCCGTAGGGGCACCCTTTGCTGGTGTACATGATGGTAAAGGGCTTGCCGTGGACTGTGTTAATATGGTAGGGTTCCAGCGAAGGGAGGAGGTCATAGGCAGGTAGTGGAAGCCGGTCCAGATTCTTCACGGGTTCGGCGGGAACTGTCTCGACCACAGTGCCGTTGGCCCGGAAGGCGATGCCAGGGACGGAAGAGAGATGTTCGCCTCGGTCCAAGGCCCTGACAAGGGCCGGCGCCACCTCTTCGTATTCGTGTCTGATGAAGACATCCAGATCCGGGGCGTCCCTTAGAACCTCCTCGGAGTTCTCCCGTAGGGTCCAGCAGGTGCCGGCTGTTGTGGCTTTGGGCTGGAGTTCCTTTGCCAGTGTGGCAACCCCTGCGTCGGGGTCGAACGTGGTGGGGGTGAAACGATAGATTAGGACGTCGAAGTCGTGGCGTCCCATCTCTCTCCGCAATTGGCCCCAATCGAGGTCAAAGCCATT
>JBHIBK010000384.1:0-2215 GCA_046759065.1 Thermoplasmata archaeon
GAATTCCGCCGTTATGAGGAAACGGTGGAAGCTAGGCCTCGCGTGGAACGGGGCGTTGAGCTCTTCAAGAGGGTCAGCTTGATCCTGTCCGCCTTCGTTGGGATTCTTGGGGTCATCGCTGTCTTGGTGCGTGACCTCTTCTCCACCTTGGTCTTTCTGTTGGTCTTCTTTGCTTGGAGCGCTGCCCTCGGCCTCTGGCTCCGGGATGCACGAAGGACTGGGCAGGTGGAAAAAGCAAAGCAGAAGCTAATACGCATGGCGAGAAAAATAGGTCTCTTGAGTGAGACGATAGAGGACCTATCCCAGGAATTCGAGGAGGCCACCACCGAAAGGAGGACAGTCTCAAGGGCTCTGCACGAACACTTCGGTATATTGAGAGATAGACTTGAGCTAGAAGGAGAAGACCACAATGAAGTCTTCGAGAGAGCTTCGAGGACGATCCTGGAACGGGAGAAGACAATAGATCCCGAGGCGCCCTCAGATTTCGAGGAAGAGGAATACAACAGGGTCCAAGCGGAGCTGTCAGAAGTCCGCGAGGAGCTTGCGTCGCTAAGGGAGGAGCTAGACATGCACAGAAAGTTCCTGCATGAAGTCTCCGAAGACTTGGCCGACCTCAACTTCGAACGGTTTCTCGGAGAGCCACTGGACCTTGTCATACGGAACTTCGAGTCCCTGCGACTGCTTGTCCGAGCCCTCGAGGAATTCACCGACTCAGTTGAGGATCGCGCTAATGAATGCAGGCAGGCCGTGGCCGTCTGGCATGAAATCGAGGAAGAAGAAGAGCAGAAGGTGGCAGAGCTCTTCGGGCCTGACAGCAATACCTCGAAGATATTCGCAGAGATCACGGAGGGGAGGTACGACGCAGTGGAATACGACCCCACCACGAGGGATCTCATACTACGTCGTCCAAATGGTGCAAAGCTTCCAGCAACCTCCGTAAGCCGCGGGACTTGCGATCAGCTGTACTTCGCGATTCGCATGGCCCTCGGACACAGGGTTCTTGGGGGCGAGCCTGGCTTTTTCCTCCTAGATGAGGCCTTCCTGTCATCAGACGAGCGAAGGCTGGCGAACCAGATTCAATTCCTGAGCAGACTGGCTGACTCAGGTTGGCAGGTGATCTACCTTACAGCAAAGGGCGAAATCGAGCGGGCCATAGGGGACCCTTGGAAGCGGCAAATAATCACGATGGAGTTGTTGCCTTAGACTTCCACCTCTGGCGGGTCGCCCAAGTTGACCACGGGAAGATATAGGCATCTGCAGAAGGAATGTTGTTCACTTGAGAGATGAAAGGTACACTTCTTGTTTGGGATTGGCATCGTCTCAAGGGCCTGCTCAACTGTTATCATCTGTCCGTCAAGAAGCTTACACGCGTCGCATGATCTCTCACGGGCGGTCGATATCTGAACCTAGTTTCTGCGACCCTCCCTCTTCAACATCGTTAGCTCCATTCTAGCCGATTCTTGAAGGAGGGGAAAGGGATTTCTTCCCTCCTCGTCAACGAACAGGGCCATGTCATAATACAACATCTTGAGCATCGGGTATTCGCGGATCCTTGTGACCGAGCTGTTAAACAGTTACCAGATAACGTCTCGATCCCTTACTGCCTCTCCGAATTTTCTAGCCAATTGCTTCTTCTGGGCGTCAAAGTCTGCTTCCGTAACGCCGAATTGCCGCAGTCTGCTCAACCATTCCTTCCCAAAGTTCGCAGAGATGACGGGTCAGATGACAGAGGAGAAAATGTGGCTGATATGGGCTCTCCCTCAGGGCATCGAACCTTCCGAACTCTTCTTTGGCGTTTTCAAGCACAAGGGGGATGCCAAACTCGTAGCCGAAGAGGCCGACTCACCAAGACGTGTAAGGAGCCTTCGATATTAGTTTCACAGACCCTGTGGCAGTCTTTTAACCAATCGAGCCCGTCCGAAGTCTATGGGACAAAGAGAAAAGGTTCCCCTACGGAAAGGTGTGGGACACGCTCCAAGGGCCATCATAGTGCTCGGGATATTTTGCCTGATGACCGCGGCTTTTGCTTTTGCCCTCCTTCCCAGAGCGAGCGCAGTCGAGGTACTAGAGCAGCGGGTACTGTTCGGGATTCCGAGGACAAAAGTCGTCGACAATCTCGATTTCGAGGCGACCTGCTTCGTCGAGGTTTCTTATGCACTTATCGAGGTGGCAGACGGGGGAGAAGCATCAGGTTTCATTAGTCCCAAGCCGGGGC
>JBHIBK010000385.1:0-2214 GCA_046759065.1 Thermoplasmata archaeon
AACGAGGAGGGAACACCTGTAATAGCGCGACATCATCTCTCCCTCATGATAACACCGATCCGAAGAGTTTGGCTACCACCATTCACAGGAGGGGGCACCAATGCCCACCCCCTCCTGTTCTAATCAGACCAATTGGAAATCAAAATCGTTTATTCAACCACAACAAAGTGGCCCCGACGGTTGCATTGCCATGCGGTCTCGTCGTGTCCAAGGCAAAAGGCCCGCTCCTCACCGTAACTGATCGTCGAGATCCGGTCGCCATCGATCCCCCCGGCCACCAGGTAGTCGCGAACCGCCTTCGCCCGCCGTTCCCCCAATGCCAGATTGTACTCGTTGGTGCCCCGCTCGTCGCAGTGCCCCTCGATCACAATGCGCACCCCGGGACTGGCATTGAGCACCCGGATGTTTTCGTCCAGGGCCTGCCTGGCATCCCGCCGGAGGAGGGACTTGTCGAAGTCAAAGAAGGCATCCTGGATCGGGAGCGGGCCCTCCTCCGTCTCGACAATGACGGGCTCCTCCTCGATCACCACAACCTCCCCCTCAGTAGTCGGGCCAGGCTCAGGTACTTCCGCCATCTCCGGAGCGACCATTGCCGGAGCAGCGGTCTGGACCTCGGGCTTCTTGGGACACCCGCTCAAGAGCAGTGCCACGGGCAGAAGGAGGACCAAACCCAACAGAGGTCCCCGCCAGCTGACCATCGAAGCAATTACGCCTTTCCGGTGCAGTTCCCTCGCCTCTCTCACCATCCTCTCCTCCTTTCTCTGGTGTGATTCCCCCCCCACGGCACCCATCGACCTCAGGGAGACCAATCGGGAGCAAAATTGATGAAGCCATTCCGGGTCAGCCGCCTCTGTCCCGATCCATCGGCATGCATCAAATAAATATCTTTCTTCCCGCCACGGGTTGACGTAAAGACCAGATGACGACCGTCAGGCGACCAAGCGGGATCTTCATTGGAACCCAAGGTGGTCATCTGCTGAACCGCGGACCCGTCGGGGCTCATGAGGTAGATTTGAAACCCCCCGCCTTCCCGGTTAGAGATAAAGACAATTTTATCACCCCGTGGGGACCATTTGGGGGAGGCATTATAGTCTCCCTCAAAACTGAGACGCCGGAGATTCGTTCCCTCGATATCAATCACATAAATCTGGGGAGAGCCACCCCGGTCCGAGGTAAAGGCAATCTGTCGACCGTTGGGAGAAAAGGAGGCGGAGACTGAAATCCCGATGCCGTCGGTGAGGCGCCGGATTCCCCTCCCCATCGGCCGCATGAGATAAAGGTTCGTCCCCCCATCCTTGCTCAGAGATACCGCCATCCACCTGCCGTCTGGAGACCAGGCGGGGGAAATGTTCAGCCCGGGCAAAGCTGATACCTTGTCCCGTCGTCCGGTCTCGAGGTTGAGGAGATACAAATCGGGATTGCCGTCACGATAGGACGTATAGGCCAGCAGTCTCCCATCGGGGGAGAAGCGGGGTGAGAGGTTGATGGACCGGTTCCCCGTAACCAGGACCGAGTTGCGACCATCATAGTCCATCAGGTAGAGTTCGGTGGCACGCCTCGTCTTGCTGGCATAGGCGATCCGCGTCGTAGCAATCCCTCGCTCGCCGGTGATCCGCAGGACCACCTCATCCGCTAATCGGTGGACCATGGTCCTAAGGGCATTGACATCTCCGAAGTACCGTTTCCCTCCCAGAAACGTTCCTCGGGCAACATTATATACACGTCCCTCCAGAATCAGATCCTTCCCGCGTTTCGTGATCTCTGCCGCCACCATAGCCTGGACCTTCAGTTTATTCAAAGGCGGCAAGGCCTCTTCCTCTGTGCCCAACTGGATCTCCCTGGCTTCGAACGGAAGGAAGGAAGGCGGCAATACCTCGAAGATCATTGAGAACTCCAGGTCATCCATTAGGATTGAACTCGCCTGGGCCGCCAGATCTGCCCCGCCTGACTCCAAGTGGAAAGGGGCCAGTCCGACCACGGCGACGGAAATGCGCTGGATCACCGTTCGCGTAACCGTGATATCCACCTGGGTCCACCCGCTAACGGGCGGCAGTCCGCCTACCAGGACCAGAAAGATCAGGAAGATCCGTCGGAAGGCTTTCACGCCGTCACTCTCCTCGCATCTCAAAATGGAACCGCACCAGGAGCGTCTCCTCCGGAAAGAGAGGGGGGAAGGGGGGAAGGGGAACTGCCTCCTGGACCGCTCGCAGGGCA
>JBHIBK010000386.1:0-2213 GCA_046759065.1 Thermoplasmata archaeon
GGATATGGCAAAGAGGTTGAAATGCGACGGTGTGGCATGGACGTACAACGAGCCTTCCATATGGCACGAGTTCACATACGACGCGAGCAAGCTGGTCAAGGAAGCGGGATACTACTCCGTCTACGTGACCAACGGGTACATCAACGAGGACCCCCTGCGAGAGATAGCGCCCTACCTCGATGCGATGAACGTGGACGTGAAGTCGTTCACGGAGGACTTCTACAGGAAGCTCTGCAAGGGGAGGCTCCAGCCGGTCCTTGACACGTGCGTGGTGGCAAGGGAGCTGGGAATACACATCGAGCTGACGAAGCTCCTGGTGCCGGATGGGAACGACAGCCCGGATGAGACGACGAAGTTCTGCCGCTGGGTCGTCGAGGACCTCGGTGACAGCACCCCCGTGCACTTCTCCAGGTTCCACCCCGACTACAAGATGAGGGATGGCAGATCGACGCCCATGGAGACGCTCGACGAAGCATACGAGATAGCCCTGGATGAAGGGCTCAAGTACGTCTACTTGGGGAACGTCCCGCACGATCCGAAGGAGAACACATACTGCCCCGAATGCGACAAGCTCGTCATAGAGAGATGGGGATTCAATATTGGCGAGATGAACCTCGACGGAAGCAAGTGCTCTTCATGCGGCGAGGAGCTTGACCTGGTAATCTAGATCTTCAGCTCTCCGTCCTCGAGGACCAGCCTGTTGTCTATGACCACCTTCGGCTTTCGCATCACCGCGTCCACGTGGACACCGCATTTTATCCGTCCGCCGAACGTACTGTTGTCCCCGAAAGAGATGTGCGCGGTCCCGAGGACCTTCGCATCCTCCAAGAAGCTCCCCATTATCCTGGCATTGGGATTCAGGCCCAGTCCGAACTCGCAGACATGCCTGCCCTCCCTTCCGCCCTTGTTCATCTCCGCAACAGCAGACTTCGCCCCCGTTATGCGGGTCGCCACTCCCTTCTTGATCCACACGGTCGCGGGCTCGTCAAGGATCTCGAAGAAGGACCCGTCCACGACTATCTTACCCTCGGAACTTCCCTCGATGGGAGCGATGAAGAGCTCACCCGCGGGAAGGTTCGTGAAGGATCCCTTCTTGTGGCAGATTCCCGTGTCGTCAGTGATCCAATCCCTCCTTGCGACTCTCAGTGTAATGTCCGTCCCCGAATCGGAATAGACCTCGACGCGCTTTGCGCCCCTGAGCTTTCTGTAGAGCCTCCGCATCGTCCTCTCGATCTCCCGATAGTCGGCGAGCATTGCACCGTCGGTCATCATGTCCTCCGACATACCAGGCATCGTCGCTATCCTGGCTCCAGCCCTGGACGCATTCCTCCTGGCCTGCGTGTGAGAGAACGAGAATGTGGTCACGCCTATGGTCACCTGGGCGTCCAGCATCATGTTCGCGATGACCGCAGGGGGCTCTTCCCCGTGCCTCTTTCGCGGGAGCATCTTCACAACGACCGGCTCGGCACCGACCTCGGCGGCGGCGTCGAAGAGAGCCTCGGCGATCTTCTCCTTACCCGTGTCCGTGACGATGAGAACGGACTCGCCCTTTTGGATGTTGAGGGCGCTCTCAATCGCGATTCGCGCACCCTTCTTCATGGGCATGAGGCGTCTATCAAGAACAACGTAATAATAGTTTGTCCCAACAATCGATTGAGGAATGACGGACTTTCTCCCCGCTTCCTGTCAGGAGAGGGTCGACCGAG
The DNA here is from genome assembly GCA_046759065.1 of Thermoplasmata archaeon. Taxonomy (GTDB): domain Archaea; phylum Thermoplasmatota; class Thermoplasmata; order RBG-16-68-12; family JAGMCJ01; genus JAGMCJ01. The sequence continues at coordinate 1,707 of JBHIBK010000386.1, forward strand.
AAGCGATATCGTCCCTGAGAAGGACAGCACCATTATTATATATTCACACAATCTTCTCCTCAAGTGGGCTGGGTGATTGATTGTCAACGGTCGATGACCTAAAGAGGATATTGAATAAGCTGAGTTCGGAGTATGGCGTTGACATTTCAGCCATCGTCTCGAGGAGCGGCGTCCCCATTGCCTGGAACATCCCGGAGGACGTTCACGTCGAGACCTTCGCAACCCTCTCAGCGACCCTTCTGGGAGCCTCTGAGGTCGTCTACACCGGACTGAACAGGGGCGCTCCCAGAAGAGTGATCGTTCAATCGGATGATGGCACTCTGGTCGCTGTCGGACTGTCGAAGAAGGCCCTCCTCGTCGCGATGGGATCGAAGGACGACGACAAGGTCTTCGAAGGAGTCGATGATGCTGCGAAGAGGATAAGAGAGGTTCTCCGCAGCGAGGCAGATATCTAGTCCTCGACAGACATCAGTTTTTCCTTCAAAATGCGAGGGAGTTCCTTCAGAG
>JBHIBK010000387.1:0-2209 GCA_046759065.1 Thermoplasmata archaeon
CCGCTCAAGACACGGTCGACCGTCCAGTTCGTCGTCTCGAAGACGTAGATCTCGGTGTCGTCCCCGCCAACGGCCAGGAACCTCCCGTCGGGAGACCAAGCACTTATTCTCGTTGGGAGGTGAGAGGGTATCTCGCATATCTTAATCCCATCGCAACGTGTTCGAGTCTCTGGTGTGTAGTCCTCGTGCGAGCCGAGCTTCACTATCCTCCTTCCCGTGGTCGAGTTCCAAACAACCGTCGTGTTGTCGAAGAAGGTGCTCGATATCATCGAGCCGTCAGGGGACCATCTCACGGACCACATGGTGGCGTTATGACCGTCGAATCTGTCCCACATGAGGGCGAGCGTCTCAATCCCCTGCGCGGAGGCCTCTGGAACCACTGCGGGGGTCAGCAGAAGCATAACACCGATCGCCGCCGCAATCCTGGGAGCCTTCAATCCCGAGACCTCCTCATTCGTATCGCTGCGATGATGATTACATTGAGCACCATAAGGACGGTGATTGCGATGATGAAGGGCATGTATTTCTCCAATGAGAAAACAGTTCCTGAAACCGTCCCGTAGTCCTCTGCCGGAGTCACCACGATCTCAATGGATTCCCTTGCCTCCTCCATGCCATACTTCGTAGCCCTCCCCCTGACGGTGACGGTCGTGTTCTCTTCCACCTTGGGAGAGAGGAACTTGACCCGCTGGATACCATCGGCGAGAGTGCTCGCGCCCGATTGGGAGAGCACTCCATCGGTGACCTCGAAGTTGATGAATGCACCCTCCACAGGCTCGCCTGCATATGTGAGGACGAACTCTATGACCATGAGCCTCTCGGACTCGATCTCCATGAGGTCAGGAACGATACCGAGGGTCATCCCGGGAGCGAGTTGCGAGATGCCGTACATATTGCCGTCGGCCGCGCCGATGTATATCCGACCATCCACTACCGTGGGAGAAGAATACGTTCCCGATATTCTCAGGCTCCAGACCTCGTCCCCGGTCTCTTCGTCCAGGACGAGAAGGTAGCCCTCCGAGAAGCTGAAGCGGGAGCCCACAACGACATTTCCATCGGCAACCGCCGGCGAGGACCCGCCCTCTCCCCTCCCGCCTCCGTCACCGGTCTGAAAGCTCCAAAGGACCTCATCATTGGTTATGTTGCCGTCTGTGTTGTTGTCCTCGAGCGGGAGGGCGTACAGGTAACCATCCGTCGAGTGAACGAAGACCCTGCCATCATGGATCGCGGGAGATGCGTACACGAAGTTTCCTGTCTGGAACTGCCATATCAGGTTACCAGTGTCGAGGTCGAGGCAATAGAAGTTGAAATCGTTGCTTCCGATGTAGACCCTGTTCCCCGCTACCGCGGGGCTGGTATACTTCACTTCCCCGCTCGAGACAGGAGTCCGTGTGAAGTTCCATATCTCGGTCCCGTCCTCAATCGAGACTCTGTAGACCCTGCCGTCATTGGAGCCGATTATGGCGGTTCCGTTGACTATCGCGGACGTGCCGTAGATGCTCCCGTTCGTTTGGAACGGGGAGACAGTCTCGTCCCCGGTCTCAGCGTCCAGGAAGTACAGGTTGCCGTCCAATGACCCGAAGACCACCGTGCCGTTCACGTACTTGGCCGAGGAGTGGACATCATCTCCTGTCGTGTTAGTCCAGGCGAGCGATCCGTTCAGGCGGTCCAGCGCGTAGAAGCCGTTGTCCGACGAGCCGATGAAGACCTTGTCCTCCGCAATGAGGGGGCTTGCCCATATCTCGCTTCCTGTCGTGTGGTTCCAGACCTCCTCACCCGTGGAGATGTTCACCGCGTAAACGCGACCGTAGTCAGAGCCGAAGTAGAGCATATCGCCGTGGACCACCGCCGAGGACCGGACCTGGAAGCGGGCGTCGAACTGAAGGAAGGTCCGATTGGCTGCCGGGACGCTCGAGACGGAGTATCCCGTGTTGTTCAGATTCCCCCGGAACTCGGACCACTCACCTATAGTGTCCGAACCTCGGGTTTCCGCAGATGCGTTCTCAAGGGGTGAGATTGGCCGATTCTGGGATGTGAAAAGGGCGACCAACAAGAGCAGGATGACGATCCTCGATACTCTCATGTTCTTGTCCTCAGACGCTCACCTTGCCTGTTCGGGTTTGTCCGGCTCGTTGGCCACTTGAGCTTTTTGGCTTATTCCAGACCACTCATATCAACCTTTCCAAGCTGGATTACCATGTGAGGAATC
>JBHIBK010000388.1:0-2207 GCA_046759065.1 Thermoplasmata archaeon
GCTTGTTCGGTCTTCCGAAGCCCGTGGGGCACGGGGAAATGATTTCGATGAATGTGAAACCTCTCTTTTCAAGGGCTCTTTTCATGGAACTCTCAAGATTGCGGCAGTGCAGGGTCGTCCATCTGGAAACGAAGACAGCTCCCACGGCCGCCGCCAAATGCGGAAGGTTGAAAGGATGCTCGAAGTTGCCGTAGCGGGTCGTCGTGGTTTTCGCCTCGACAGGTGTCGTCGGACCCTGCTGGCCGCCGGTCATTCCGTAATTGAAGTTATTAACACAAATCACGTTGATGTCTATGTTCCTCCTGGCCGCATGGAGGAAGTGGTTTCCTCCGATGGCGAAGAGATCACCGTCCCCGCTGAAGACAGTCACACAGAGTCCGGGGTTGGCAATCTTGAGTCCGGTCGCGAACGGGATGGGCCTTCCGTGGGTCGTGTGATAGGAATCGACATTGACGTAGCCCGCTATTCTTCCCGTGCATCCGATTCCTGACAAGAGGACCTGCTTCTCGAGGGGAATGTCCACTCTCTCTATCGCCTGCGCGTAGCACGTCATCGCGGATCCGAGCCCACAGCCTGAGCACCATATGTGGGGAAGCCGGTCTTGTCTCAGAATGCGATCGAGCGGGTGAGCTTCCGCGATCTCTATCCTACTGCCCTCCTCTGGTACTTCAGAACTCAAGTTGCCACCTCCCTTATCTTGTGAAGAATGGCTTCCGGTGACATCATCCCCCCGCCTGCGTGAGAGACGCTGAAGACCCTTCCGGAGGCGAACCTCTCCACCTCTCTGGAGATCTGTCCCATGTTGATTTCAGGAACGACGAATGCCTTTGCGCTCTCCGCGAGCTCCCTCACCCTGGTCTCAGGAAACGGCCAGGCTGTGATAAGTCTGAAGAGGCCAGCCTTCATTCCTTCTTCCCTAGCGATGTTGACTGCCCTTCCAGCGGCTCTCGATGCAGCTCCATAGGAGACCACAACGATATCCGCATCATCTGTCATCGTTTCCTCGAATTCCCATATCTCGGGTGCATGTTCCCTGATCTTCCTGATTAGGCGGGTCACCATCTCGTGCTGCACCTCCTCGTTTATCACAGGATAGCCGCGGTGGTCATGGGTCAGTCCAGTGACGTGGATCCCGAACCCCTCTCCTGCAATTGCCATTGGCGGTATGAGGTCTTCGTCTGGTTCGAAGGGAAGGTAGCCCTTCTTGCCTTTGGGCCTCTTTCGGGATACGAGTTCTATCTCCGTGGGATCGGGAATCACGACCCTCTCAACCATATGGCCGACAATCTCGTCCGCCATCACCAGTACTGGCTGGCGGTACTTCTCAGACGCGTTGAAGGCCTTTACCGTCAGGTCGAACATCTCCTGGCATGAGTTGGGAACGTATGCAATGGCCTCGTAGTCACCGTGAGAACCCCACTTCGCCTGCATCATGTCGGACTGTCCCGCCAAGGTCGGCAGTCCAGTTGACGGACCACCCCTCTGGACATTCACTATCACGCACGGGGTCTCAGTCACTATCCCCAGTCCAATGTTCTCCTGCATCAGACTGAATCCGGGACCGGATGTCGCGGTCATTGATTTGACTCCCGCGCAGGAGGCGCCGAGCACAGCCGCGAGGCTCCCGATTTCATCCTCCATCTGAATGTAATGACCGCCAACTTGCGGCAGACGCAAGGCCATCCTTTCGGCCGTTTCGGTTGCCGGCGTGATTGGATAGCCCGCGAAGAACCTACATCCAGCGGCCAGAGCGCCCTCTGCACTGGCGAGGTCGCCCATCATGAAATGCTTTCCCGTGAGAACGGCCTTCAATCCTCATCCTCCTTTGTGAATATCGCGAACTCGGGGCAGATGAGCATGCAGAAACTGCAGTTGATGCATCCATCTTCCTCTCCGTTCTTTATCATCGGGGGATGGTATCCTTTCTTGTTGATCTCCCTGGACTCTTCGAGGATGCTCTTTGGGCAGAACTCCACGCAGAATCCGCAGCCCTTGCACCTATCTGGTACTATGTATATCCGACCTCTTGGCGTTTTGACCTTGTCCTTGTCAAGCGGAGTGCGCCAGTATCTCAGGGACATCAACCTCCAAAACTGGATGGCCTTTCCCGCAGCCGAGGCCGCAAGGCTTCATGTCTCGCCCAGTACGGAAAACACATGCTGGTTGAGTTCTGGAACAGACATCCATAGCGGAACCTCGTCTATGTA
>JBHIBK010000389.1:0-2206 GCA_046759065.1 Thermoplasmata archaeon
GGAGGGGTTTCAACCCACATCGATCGAGCAGGGACGGCAGATTCTCAAGCGATTTGAGGGGTTCTTGCGCCGAGAGTTCGGGAAAAGCCTACGGAGGGCGGGATGGCAGGAATACGCTGCCTACAAGACCCATCTCGCAGAGAGAGGTCTCTCTCGATCCACTATCCGGTGCTACTTGAGCTACATCACGGGCTTCTACCGGCTGCGCGCCCAGTCGTCACAAGATCCTAGACTCATAGACATCTACTCGAAGATCAAAGCGGTCGGTTCCGTCAGGAAAGCGCGAAGTACGCGGTGGTCGCCCCTCGATTTGGGGACAGTCAGACGGCTCCTAAAGGCGGCCGAGGGGGAGGAATACGTGTTCCTGATGACCCTTCTGTACACCGGCGGCAGAGCTCAGTTCTACGGTCTACAGGTCGAGGATCTGAACTTCGATCGCGGGGAGATAGGAACCGTCGTGAAGGGAGGAAAGCGAGCGAGGATTCCTCTCCACCCAGTCCTGATGAAGGTTCTGAAGGAGCACCTGGCCTCCCGGAACTACCGATCGCAGTTCCTCTTCAGACATGGCAAGGACGTTGAGACCCGAAAGGGCCAGCGGACAAATCGGCAGAACGCGTGGCGGATCTGCAAAAGGGTCCAGCGGAGGGCGCGTATTCGTGAGAGCATTCACCCTCATCGGTTCCGGAAGACCCTGGCTACCTGGGGTAAACGAGTGGGCCTCGACCCCCAATTCCTCCAGGCCATCCTTGCCCACGAGTCCGTGAACATCACGCTGGACGCCTACGCGCGGGTAGAGCTCGAGGACGTGAAGCGGGCGTTTGCTGAGGTCGACCTCCTGACTCCAAATCCGATCGGAAGGAACGAATCACTGAAAAGGCGTCTAGTCAGCAAGCTTCGAAGCTCTACCCCGGTCGATAGGGAGCAAGCTTGGCAGATGGTCATCGGCGGGCTCGAGGACCTGATCCGAGCATCCCCCGGTGGAGAAGGATGATTCGCACTGGAGGTCCTCGACATGCCGCCAAGCTGGCCCTGTCAATCGAGCGCGATCATAGCCGTTGTCCAAAACACAGAGGAGGTCCCCGTAGCCGCATGGATCGTTGGGCTGGGCTTTATCGGACTTGAGGTCTACTTCTTTGGGACTCTGTTGCGGGCATGGATAAGGGATCGACGCGCCAATGCGGTTTCCAAGTGCCTGGAACTTCGCTGATGGCCCGTGAATCAGTGACGTTTCGGCGCTAATGCAACTGGCCAGTTGGGCGGGCTGCCGGTGCGGCCAGTCAAGGTGGGCGAAGGACCGGTACCTTTGGTTCTGGCTTCTCCTCTAGCTCGACTGGAGCTGAACGGTCTCCGTTCTCGTAGGCTTCTGAACACTAAGAGACTGAGATGACAGTACCAGATACTGGGTCTTCTCCTGCCTCCTCACTTCGTGTTCGACATACAGTCGGTCCAATGCATCGAAGAGGGTTCCATCCGGCAGGACCTTCTTGCCATCGGGCAATTCATCGGCGTAGACTCTGGCTGCCTCGGGCGAGAGAGCCTGCCCCACGGCGAGTTTGAGATTCCAGAGCTTCACCGCGATTCGGTCCTCGAGGGATTCGTCATCTGCCACCAGGTCCACATATACGGGCACGACAGGCTCCTTCTCAAGGATGTCACGGACAATGTGGTCTAGGTCCGACTGAAGGTCAGGCATTCGCTGGCCAAACTCCTCGGCTGACGTCGTCTCTAGAGCGGCGGTCTCCGCTTCAAGCGCGGAGCGGGCGTACTCCTCGAAGTTCTCGACCCGGACGGGGAGCACGAAGGGCTGGTAGGGGGCGCTCCAAACGTACGCATTCCCCGGGATCGGCTCGTTGAGGATCATGCTGAGGACGTCGTCAGAAAAGTGTGCGTTGGCCCTCTTCAGCGAAACCAGGTCGTCCGCGCTCAACAGGTGAAACACGAAGAAGTTGTCTCCTTGACTCACGAGTTCGGGGGAGATGGCCCCTGGCTGCTGCGTGATGAAGATGCCCCCGAGCCCGTACTTGCGACCCTCCTTGGCCCACTCGACATAGATAGTCTCCCCGTCCTCCCGGCGACCGGAGAGGACTGTTTGCGCCTCTTCGAGGACAGCCACGACATCGAGGAGGTCGCCCTCAGACCCTCCCGTGAAGCTTGCCTGATTTCGTTGGAAGATCTCGTTCAGGATAAGGGACGCCACCCATCGTCC
>JBHIBK010000390.1:0-2190 GCA_046759065.1 Thermoplasmata archaeon
CGATCACCGTGTAGCGCTCGTCGAACTCGGAGACGTAGTCGTAGAGCTTGTTGTGGAAGTAGATCGTGGTGGACGGCTCACTCCCAACGTTCTTCACACCGTGCCAGTAATGCCCAGGAATGCGAACTACTTGGAGACGCTCGCTATTGAGAACCACCTCCGAAAGGTGTCCCCGAGTCTCACTCTCCTCTCGCGCGTCGTAGGCACAGATCTTCATAGCCCCCTTCAGAACCACATGGTAGTCCACCTTGCCTCTAACGTGTTGATGCCAAGCCCTGATGATCCCTGGGTAGTTCACCGAGAGGTTGGCTTGGACGATGGGCTCGTCCCCCAGGAGGTCGTCCCAATCACCGCGCAGAAGCTCACAGAAGAATCCTCTCTCGTCGGGAAGCATCTTGAGATCCCTAACCCTGACTCCCGGCAAATACCCCAAGCAAGATCTCCTCTCTGTCGCGTCATATCACAACTCGGATAAAGTTAACTCTTCGACAGACTGAAACCCACGGAATCGCGTTAGGAAAGACTCTTCGCCTCTGCCTTGCGTCGCCGATGTCTAACCTCAGAATTCTAGTTCCGAGTCATCGCCAACAACAAGGTGGTACTCTCCTCTCCCTCTAGATCTGATTCTGCAGTCCGAACCTATCACGCTGTCACTGACTCTGCCGCCCACCTCTATGGTAGAGTCGCTGAGTATGACCGAGTTCCGCACTTCGCCCGATGAAACATTGACTCCCTCTGCCAGACTCGCATACGGCCCGACCTTCACATCGTCTCCCAGCGAAACGCTTCTCCCCAGACTCACGGGACGGCGGAGAGCAGCATCCACCCCAGAGCTCTCCACCACTCCCCGGTCCTTTCCTTGGTCCCTTTCGCCACGAGAAGTCTCCAACTCGTTCAGAACGAGTCTGTTCGCGACCAAGAGGTCTCGGGGAGTAGCCACATCTATCCACCAGCCGGTGACTTTCCTCCAGCCAACATGGTAGTCTTTCTCAACGAGCAGCTGCAGGGCAGATGTCATCTCGAGTTCACCCGTCCAGGAGGGTTGTACCCTCTCTATCATCTCAAAGATGTTCCCTCGAAGGAAGTAGTGACCTGTGACCGCATGTCTACTGGGAGGAGTCTCAGGCTTCTCTACGATGCGCCGGACTTTGTCGTCGCTGATCTCTGCCATCCCGTAACGACGACCGTCGCGGACCTCCGAAAGGAGAAGCATAGCAGCTTGCTCGGAGCCAATAAAGCCCTGAACATATGGCCCCAAGTCATCCCGAAGAAGGTTGTCGCCTAGACAAGCGACGAAGGGAGAGTCTCCGACGAATCCCTCGCACAGCCCTATCGCATGGGCGATGCCTCTCGGCTCCCCCTGATAGACATAGGAGATCTCCGCTCCATACTCAGATCCTCGACCATAGTATGCCCGGACTTTGTCTGGGTGAACATCTCCCAGGACTATGGCTATCTCTTTGATTCCAGCTCTGACTAACCCCTCCAAAGAGTACTGGCTTATTGGTTTGTTTGCTACGGGCAGAAGTTGCTTAGGTCTCGTGTGGGTGAGGGGTCGAAGCCTCGTTCCATGTCCCCCATGGAGAACTATTCCCTTTACCTCTTCGCTCACAGCAGCCTGCCTCCTACCGTTAGGTGTTGGAATTCCTCTTCGTGTCTCAGGAGATGTATGTACCACTTCAACGTATGCGAACTCATGGATTCTTCAACTTCGCCTTCGGCGAGGGCCCGGTTGATCTCCTTTGCCCCCTCTCTCGGCGAATACCTTGGACGGAAGCCCAGGATTCTGTCTATCTTGTCGAAGCTCACCCTGTAGGATCTCTTGTCTGGATCTCCATACAAGACGACTTCATAAGGAACCCCTATGGAGCGTCCGATCTCCTCCGCCAAAGTACCAATCTGATAATTCTGGTCGTCGGATCCGACGTTGAATACGTGACCGTTCACGTCCTCCGATTCTGCTTCGAGGACCTTCAAGAATGCAAGAGCGGCATCTTTCACGTGGACAAAGGGCCTCCACTGGGTCCCGTCCCTCATCACAGGAATCCTGCCCTCATTGTGGATAGACAGGACCATGGCGTTGACGGCCAAGTCGAAACGCATCCTGTTGGAAAGACCGTAGACCGTAGCCTGCCGCAGACTCGTCACTGCAAAGTTCCTGTCAGCAAGAGGCATAACGTCGTTCTCGGC
>JBHIBK010000391.1:0-2182 GCA_046759065.1 Thermoplasmata archaeon
GAGCACTGAAGACCGAACTCCATGGACGCAACGGTCTTGAAGTATTCATCCTCGGGCATCCAGGATTCTACGAGGTCGAGACCTATGGCATTGGCGAAGTCCACGTATTGTGGCCAGAGAAGACCCGTGTGCAACGTGACTCCGAGTCTCTTAGCCACGAGCATCTGATTGGCGATGTTCTTCCTGGGATGACAGGGGCCGAACAGCGAGGCATGACCCTCCATCTTATCGACCTTGGGAACGTCCCGCAGAGAAAGAGGGTGGGGTGCGTGGAAGGACCTCTCTCCAAAGACCTCGACCATGTCCGGGTGGGCGCACATGACGAAGTCGATGGTTTCCTTGTCCAGCATACTCTTCAGTCGAACTATTATCTGTATCTCCACGTCGGACATCTCAGACTGGGCCAGAGGCGAGGTCCACAGAATACCTTTCTTCCGGCACCTCAGCCTCCTCAGTGGAAGGGGATATTGATCACTCCAGGCTCCGAAGAGAGCCACGTCCTCCTCCCCTATTTTATTTATTTCCCTCAATGGGATCTCCTTCCATAGCCCTATCCTTTCACCGTGACTCAGATGACCGTGGACGCCGGGAAACGTTTGGAGCGTGGGGATGATACCGTAGATCATTCGCCCACGTCCCCCCACAGCTTGATGAGGTCCTTCTTGTAGTCCTCCCAGGTCCTCGACTCCGCTAGCTTCCTGGCGTTCCTTCCGTGAGCCTTGACCTCGGAGGGATTCTCGTAGTAGTAGCGGATGGCTTCCTTTATCCCCTCGACGTCGCCAGGTTCCACGATCAGGCCGGCCTTCTCCTCGGCCACTCGTGGATGACCGCAGGCCTCGGTGATTATGCAGGGCAGCCCGGACGCTAGAGCTTCCCACACCGCTATCACCTGTCCTTCTTCAAAGGAGGGAAGACAGAAGACGTCGGCGGACCTGTAAACCGACGGAAGCACCTCGTCCCTCAGCCATCCCATCTTGCGTATGCGCTTGTACGTTATTCCGGGAAGCCTGAGCTGAGGCGGCATGTTGACCTTGAGGATAGGGCCGTCGTGCAACCTGAGCTTCTCCCAGGCCTGCTCGAGATGATAGAGACCCTTCCTCATCCAGGACGGACCTATGTAGAGAACGGTGAACGGGTGCTTCTTCTTGACCTTGGACGGGTGGAACCTCTCGGGATCCGAGCCGAACTCTATCATGTGGAGAGCGTCCTCGAGTCCTCTCTTGGCCATGGTGTCCCACACCACCTGGGACGGAACGAGGATCATATCGCAGATCCTATACTCCTTCAGCATCTTCTTGTGGGCTATCTCATCGGTCTCCTGCCGTTTCACCCCGAACCTCTCGAACTCGCCCTTCAGGACCTCCATCTGATGGTCCGGGTGCGTCGATGCCCTCTCGATTATCATCCATGCCTCGGAGTCCCGATTTATGAGCTCGAGCATGGTGAAGTAGGACGCGTTGTTGAAACCGTGGTATATGTCTATCGCCTCGTCGGGGAGGACCAGGGCGCTCACGGCATCGTGTAGATGATCCCCCATTCCCCCGGGCAGATTGGACGGCACGTTTGCCGCCATTATGTAGTTGGCCATCCCGCTCTCCGTGATCGCGTCAATTGCGTGCTTTGCTATACCACCGGGCCCGCCTTGTCCCGGGACGTTTGCCGTGCTGTAGATTATCATTTGTTCTCACCTATCCTGCGATAGAGCATCATGTTGAAGTTCGACATGTCGACCAGTAGCTTCCTAGCGTCCTTCTTGAGCGCTTTCATCTCGGACTCCTGGGCGTCCGCGGCTTTCTTGCAGAGTTCCAGGAACAGCTCGATTCTGTCGATTGCGAGTCCTCCTAGCTTTGTGAACTCCATCGTTTTCCAGGAGTCTCCCTTCTCGGCGTCGTTTGCTGCCATTCTCTCCTCCATTAACATGGAGAAGCTCACGATTTCCTGTCTTGGTACTGTCATTTCCTCACCCCTGTTGCCAAACGGGAATGCGTCCCGTCCTTGATTTCAATGTCCCTGAATCCCGTGACGAACATGATCTTCCCCAGGGAGTTATACGTGTAGTAACGAAGGTGGTGGTCCTCGGGGAGATAGCACCGGTCATCGAGAGGGACCGTCACGATCACCTTTCCGCCATCACGAAGCATTTTGCGACTCGCATCGAGAAGCTGGAAGTCGTGGACCACAT
>JBHIBK010000392.1:0-2182 GCA_046759065.1 Thermoplasmata archaeon
TGACGGAGGTCTATTCGCGTCTGCGGTGGAAAACATCACACTTGACATCTCTGAGCTGGAGGAAGACAAGGAGTACACGGTGACGATTGCTGACAACGCGACTGACGTAGCGGGTAACGCGCTCAATGATGAGAGCTTCACGTTCGGGACGATGCCCCCGCCGGCGCTCTTCTCTCTCGAGAATGACTGGTGGTGGATAGTGATAGTCATAGTCCTGATTGTCCTAATCGTCATACTCGCTCTGAGGAGGCCAAAAGCCCCAGTGGCTGCGCCACCCACCTATGAACCAGTGGCGTACGAGCCGACACCTCCTGCTGAGGGGTATCCTCCGGAGGAGCCTTACCAGGCCCCGCCTGAAGAACCAGTGGAACCTGTTCCCGAGGAAGTGCCGGAAGAGGTTCCTGAGGAAGCGCCAGAGGAACCGGAAGAAGCGCCAGAGGAGCCCGAGGAGGAAGAACCTCCAGAGCCTCCAGAGGAGCCCGAGGAATAAGCGAGGGGAAAAGCGGGACACATCCCGCCCAACGCGTCTCACGGGAAATGGAAAACATGCCAGTTGAAACTCGGAAAGTCAGCAGAGAGGCCGCTGAGACGATGATTCTGGAGATCCTGAAGGAGGGTGGACATATGACGACCATCGAGATAGAGGAGAGATTCCAGTCAGAGAATGCCGAGTGTCCCGACTCGGCGGCGCTCTTCCTCAACAAGATGAGGTTGCAGGGCAAGATCAGCGGGAAGTTGTCAGTTGAACACAAGGGCTGGCTCTGGTGGTTGGACTAGGGCACCGTCCACAGATGCGTTGTGACAGTCTGCTGGTTTGCCCGCCAGAAGAGCGATAACTGGTAGTCGTGGCCGCTGGTGACATTGATAACAAACGAATCCCCGATCGTCAACAGGCCATCGGAGTCCACGTCGTAGAATGTTATGTTTCCAATCGTTGCACCGCCCAAGAGTGGGTCCATCCTGTCCGATTCGTTCGAATCAGCCAAGAGACGAGCTCCGAAGAGACCGAAGTCCACTTCCGGATAGACGAAGAAGACGGTTATGTTGTACGTGCTCGGCCCCTGGAGGACGCCTGATATCGTGACATCAGGTACGGACGATGTTGGCGAACCTGACGCTGGGTCCAACACGGGACCCTCGTTCCCCTGAGCATCGACCGCACTCACCAGATACGTGTACATCTGGCTGTTATCCAAGCCGGTGTCCAGGAACCACGTAGTGGTCGGCTCGTCCAAGAGCTTGGACCCGTCTCGATATATGTAGTACTTGACCACACCCACGTTGTCCGTTGCTGGAGACCACGTCAGATTGAGCTTCCCGTCCCTCTCGTCGAAGACCGCGAGCCCTGTCACCTTCGAAGGTGGTTCCGAATCGTATTCCGTTGGCACACCACTCGCTGGAACGGATCTCTGACCCTCATTCCCGGAGGTGTCCACAGCACTGACCTCGTAGGTGTAGTTCTGGTAGTCGGTGAGCCCGGTGTCCTGGAAGAATGTCGTTTTCGGTTCCTCCCCGAGCTTCAGACCATCCCTGTAGATGTAGTAGTGCGATACGCCAGCATTGTCGAAGGCCGGATCCCAAGTGAGGTTCAGTTTTCCATCGAAGGCATTCACCACGGCAAGACCCTCGACCCTGCTCGGAGGGACGTTGTCAGAGGGAGTGGGGGTGCCCCAAACGGAGTCCGACTTATCCCCCTCGTTGCCGGAACTGTCCACGGCTCTGACCTGGTATATGTACGAAATCCGATTCACGAGAGAAGCGTCGACAAAGAACGGGTATGAGGGCTCGGTCGGCAGCATGTTCCCGTCTCGGAATATCCGATACCTCTCCACCTTCCTGTTGTCGGTGGCCTCATCCCAGAACAGGAAGAGCTTCCCGTCGTGCAGGTCGTGGGTCTCGAGACCTTCCACCTTGCTCGGGGGCGTGCGGTCCTCCGGAAGCTCCAGTTGGATCACATAGAGCATGGTCGAAACGATCACCACGGCTACGACGACAATCACGAGAATCGCTATGCGCCTGTCTCTCAGGCTTCTGTTCTCCATTGCTATCCCCCCTTGATGATTTCTTCGTCCCAGAAAAAGCTTTGCTTCGAGTGAACCCCTCTGAGACCGTTCGACCGTTGGATGACTCATCTCGAAGGATTCCTTTGGCGGCTGATGTGTTCAGGCGGGAAGCCCTGGAA
>JBHIBK010000393.1:0-2181 GCA_046759065.1 Thermoplasmata archaeon
CTAAGGGCTATGGGGAGATCGAGACTCCATGCCTACCTCTCAGGTTCGGGGGCGAAGGAGCTCGGCCGCGTCGAGGATCTCCTACTTGAGGACCTTTCCCAGTCACGGTCTCTGATAGTCCTAGATGATGTCCACGTTGCTTCCGCAGACGCTCGGACGTTTCTGTCAATCCTACACACCGCGTTGAAGCAATCCGGGGATAGCTCCTGCCTTCTACTATCGCGATCGATGATAGACTTCTACAGTCGAAAGGAGGTCGATGTGGAGCACTCGGTGGCTGAACACACGCTGGCAGGGTTGGACCAGAAGATCAGCGAGTCGCTCCTCGCTCGTGCAGGGATTGAGAGATCGCTCGCCCCCAGGTTGGCAGAGATTTCTGGCGGGAATCCCCTCTTCCTGAGACTACTAGGTAGCGTTGGCCCAGACGAGGGCGTGGACCGTGCGTGGAGAGCTCTGGAAACTTACATAGCTGAGCAGATTGAGCCCAACCTAGGGGGAGATGAGAGGAATTGTCTGCAAGCTGCCGCCCTCTACGAGACCCCCGTTCCTACTGAGGGGTTACTGCTGGAGGAAACGGGCGGGAGAAAGACCATAATCGGTCTGGAACGAAAGGGGCTGATCGAGCGACTAGATTCGGGTGATATCCAAACCCATGACTTCATTCGTTCATACTTCCGAAATAGCCTGCCAGCAGAGCGCAGGGACAGCCTCGAGAGAAAGGTCATCCGGTGGATGGTGGCGGAGGCCAAGAGAAGGGAGGATGAACATGACTACGAGAAGGCCATTGCACTGCTGGAGAACGCAGTCCTCCTAGATGACGACCACAAGCGGCGCCTAGAACACCTTGAGAAACTCGGAAGGCTGCGCGAGATTGTAGGAGACTTCGCAAGTTCGATCGAAACCTATCGGATGGCCTTGGAAGAAGCGGCCAACTCAGACACTCGGGCAGGACTCCATCATGGGATTGCCCGCGTACTGCTTGACCTCCATTCTCTGGAGGAGACTGAGGATGAAATCGTCAAGGGACTCGAACTACTCCCAGCCGGGCCTTCCCTGAAAGCCGGTAGGTTATACGCAGTCAAAGCTCACCTGGATTTGCTCCGAGGGAACGAGGATCAGGCCTTACAGGAGGTCGAGCGGCTTGCTGGATGGATGCAGCAGCTACCTGAGGATCAAGACCTTTCTGCCTACCTAGCGCTCCTGAGGGGGATGGTCCACATGTCCTCGGATTCTTCCCGACGCGACCCGGCCTTGGCATTGGACGACCTTCGCGCGGCGAGGGACGGGTGGAGGAATTGTGGAAATGCCCAAGGCATGGTCCGGGCCTTGCGGGGTCTGGGAGACGCTTCCGTTGAGTTAGGCGAAATAGAGCAAGGTTTGAGGTATTACGACGACAGCGTCGCCCTCGCCGACGAGCTTGGGGACACACGAGGCCGCTTGGAGGCTCTTGTCAATAAGGCTCTGGCGCTAGATGCCATGGGGCGATTGGATGAGGCAGAAGCCCTTTTCGAAGAGACCTTCCACCTCGCCAAAGCCTTTCATCCACGGTATCGACTACTATGGAATTACACCAACCTCGCGTATGGCGTCTATTATTGGCAAGGCCGCTATGAAGATGCGCGGAAGGCCGTCGACTACTTCCTCCATGCAACAGGGGATACAGACATGATTACCGGGGAGGCAAGAGTCGGCATGTTAAGCGACATGGTGGAACTCTGCCTACTATGCGACGATCAGCAGGCGGCAGAGGCCCACCTCGAGATGGCCCAGGACCTGGCTTCACGCGTATCTTCTGAAGAGGCGACGAGCTGGGTAGAGGTCGCCAAGGCTTTGTTACACGCAGACCGAGGGGAACATGAGAAGGCGGAGTCCTACTTCGGGAGAGCCCTGAAGGCTGAGTCAAGATATCGAGGCAGCACTCTCCTTCACTACGGACGTTTTTTGGCGGCTAGGGGCGAGACGGAACGGGCGAAGGAACATCTTCTCGAGGCCCGCAAGGAGAACGAGAGTTGGAATTACCAGCCCTTCGAGAATGCTGTCGACGAAGCCCTCATGTCGCTGATCCCCGAGAACAACGAATGAAATCGGCAGTATCCAATCTAGGTAAGGCCAGGTTGGCCGTGGCATTACAAGGCTAGTGCTACCACGAGTCGGCCCCCTAGCCATTGACGACAGGCCACT
>JBHIBK010000394.1:0-2177 GCA_046759065.1 Thermoplasmata archaeon
GAGTACGAGAGGATTTCGGAGGTCGTGGATACCGCCCTTCAGTCGGCAAATCTGAACCTGAGATTCAAGATGAGATCCGCCAATAACTTCTCCTCGAGCATTGGACTGGGCGCATCCTCGTCGGGCTTTGCTGCACTTGCGCTCGCGAGCTGCAGGGCACTCGGACTGGAGCTCAGTGAGAGGGACGTGTCGAGGATTGCTAGAAGAGGAGCCGCGTCGGCCGCCAGGTCCGTGACGGGCGCCTTCTCCCATCTGAGAAAAGGGGTCGGGGACGAGGACACCTATTCATATCAGATAGAATCCGAGGACCTCCAGATGGGCATGATAGTCGCCCTTGTTCCCGCCTTCAAGAGGACGGAGGACGCTCACCGGGAGGCTCCATCCTCTCCCTTCTTTGATTCGAGAGTGGCGGAGATGCCGCGGATGATCGATGAGATGGAGCTGGCAATCAAGCAGGGGGAAGTCGGAAAGATATGCGAGCTTGCAGAGAAGGACACCCTGATGCTGCACGGCATCACCATGACTGGAGCCTCGGAGATGGTCCTTTGGAGACCTGACACCATGAGCGTGATTCTCAAGGTCAGGGACATGCGGGAGAGGGGAATCCCCGCGTTCTTCTCGATCGACACCGGTGCGACGGTCTATGTGAACACATTCCCCGAGAGAGTGAAGGAGGTTCGGTCGGAGATCGAGGACCTGGGCATCGAAACGATAGAATGCCACGTCGGAGGGCCAGCGAGAGAAGTGAAGGATCATCTTTTCTGAGAAGTACGCGGGAGGCCGATTGTCTCGGCCTCTTTCCACCACCCCAGTTTTAGGTGATGGGGAGCACCGTTGCCATTGTTCATGAGACCGACTCGGATCGATATTAATCTTTCGGGGACCAGCGAGTCTGGACCGTCGCTCCTGCGCGGGGCAGGCGGTAAGAATATAGCATCGGGGTCATTTCCCTGACGCGTGAATATCGCCATCCTTGGCCCGCCAAGCTCCGGGAAGGGAACGCAGGCATCGGCTCTCGCGAAGGAATTCGGTCTGCCCCACATTTCCACGGGTGACATCCTCAGGAGCGAGGTCGACAGGAACACGGAACTCGGTCAAGCAGCCGCATCCTACATGGCGGGCGGGAAACTCGTTCCGGACCATCTGGTCATCGGGAGGATGGCGAACAGACTATCTCAGGAGGATTGCGCTGGGGGATTCATCGTCGACGGTTATCCTCGGACGCTCGAGCAGGCCGAAGCGCTCGACAAGGACTTCACTGTGGATGTCGTCATCTACATAGATGTGACTGAAGAAGTGATTATCAGGCGGGCGACTGGAAGGAGGGTCTGCAAGAGCTGCGGGGCGATATACCACGTGGAGTTCAGCCCGCCAAAGAACGCTGAGGTGTGCGACGTCTGTGGCTCGAGGCTCACCGTCCGGAAAGATGACACAGAGTCCACTGTCAGGAAGAGACTCGAGGTCTACGGGGAGATGACGGCACCCCTCATCGAAAGGTATGGCGAGATCCTCATCTCCGTCGACGGGACGGGCACTCCAGAGCAAACCCTTGAGCAGGCGAGGGAAGTTCTGAAGCACGTTGGCAATAACGTATAAATATCCTCCAATCGTTGATGACCACTGTGGTTTGCCGTGGATGATTTTCAATGGCGGGTCCTGAACACGGCGGCTAAGAGAGGTTACTTCGGGGCCTCAAGGGAAGACTTCTTTGCGCACATAAGGGGAGTCAGATACAAGGAGCTGGAAGAGACGGTCAAGACCCTCGAACAGAAAGGCTACGTCGAGATTGAGTGGACGGGGCCGAACAAGTTCGTCGTCAACATCACGGAGAAGGGCAGTGAGACGGTGAAAAGCGAGTACAAGGAGCGATTGAAGGAATATGAGAAGAAAATCGAGGATCAGAAGGCCGCGGTGCCCACTAAGGAACCGGAGGCCCTCTTCCAGTGCGGAAACTGCGACGCGCTGGTAAGTCGGGATGCGAGTGAGTGCCCGAAGTGCGGCGCGAAATTCGCAGAATAGCTACTGATAGGCCTCTGCGAGGGCCTGGTCCTTTTTCCACTTCTCTTCCGCATGCTTCTGAAGCGTGTCCATCTGCTCCCTCGTCATGTGCCTGAATCTGCCCTGAAGCTTCAGATACTCCTCTACGGGCGTCATCTTCGGCTTCCTGTTGATGGTCA
>JBHIBK010000395.1:0-2170 GCA_046759065.1 Thermoplasmata archaeon
CCCGGTAAGTTGAGCGAGACGGACCAGACAAAGCTAGAATCAAAGGCCGCCGCGGCCTATTTCGCCCTGAGGCGATTCCCGGAGGCGTTGGACGTTTACGAGCGACTCCTGTCGAGAGATAGATTGGCGGACGTGGCAGACCTTCACCTCGTATACGAACGGATTGGCGACTGCCTCGAAAAGGTTGGTCGCGAGCAGGAGGCGTTCGCCTACTACCGCCGCGGTCGTTCCTATTCGAAGGCTGTTCGTTTGGCGGAACAGCTCGGCCTGCCTCGGGCAGAGGTCCTCAAACTAAAGATCAGGGGAGCTCGTGACAGGAAGGACTTCGACAGCGCACTTCGCTTCGCGGCAGAAACCAAGAACCCCCGCCTCGTCGCCGAGATCCGAGGTCAGCGGAACGAGCATCTCGGGCAACATCAGGCTGCGGTCGACGACTTCATCGAGGCCGGTCGATGGTCCAAGGCCATCAGGTCCATCCGCTTGGCGAAGCTCGCCTTCACAGAGGAGTACGCCGCGAAATGCAAGCTCCTGGTGGCGGTCGCGCTCGCTGAAGGTGTTCCCAAGCGATCGGACAAGGAGCAAATCATGAGGGTTGCCCGACAGGTTCAAGAGGATCCCGTCTGGGAGCGATATGTCTCGCCCCAGGAAATGGGCCTTGTTTACGAGAAGTGTGCCACCCGCGCAGAAGCGGCTATGTACTACAAGACGAAGATACCGGAGTCAGATTCCAGCGAGGGGTAGAGAAGGGTGAAACCAGCGTAACGCGCTCGCTTCGAGAGGCGAGGTAAGTTGGAATCCGTGGCGAGAATTGGCCAGGGAATCCACGATGAAGCCGAAGAGGCGTAACGGGCGTGTCCGCGCCCTCGTAGACTGCGGAGAATCGTTATCATCTTAACCTCCGCAGCCATAACCAGTGGGGACTGCTCATGGTTAAGGTTTGGGTAGTGCGTTTGGGTGAAGGAGGCGAACTCGCGGAAGAGTGCCGCGACAAGGGCATTATCGCGATTGGCTGGACCAGAGTAGGCGACTTCAAGAGATTTCTAGACTACGAGGCCCTTCGGAAGGGGGTCTACGATGTGTACACCGATCGCTATCGGACGCCAGGAAGTGCTGGTGTCACCGCCGGCATGTTATAGTCTTTCGCTCAAAACATGTCCAGTTCAGACATAGTCCTGTCACCGAAAAGAGGGACGAAGGAACTCTTGGTTGGTCTGATATCCGGGGAATATCGACATGACACGGAGACCCTGAGCCGCGACTATCCGAACCTCCGTCCAGTGAACTGGAAGGGAGTAGTCGACTACGACAACGTGCCGCGTGAAATATGGCGCTCCATGACCGCATGGCAAACCGTATTCGAGTTAAGTTCGCCAGACGCCATCGAGGCCGCCAGAAGATTGGTGGAGGGTCTGGAGACGGGTCATCCCCCGGAACCGCCAGAGTCGATGGAGGAACGCACTCTTCTTGCGATGGAAGAGGGACAAATCCTTTACGAGGAAACCGTCGAGAAGACCTCCGAGATTTCGAGGCGCCACTTCGAGAACTTCTCCGGCCGGGAATTTCAGGAACTTGTGTGGGAGATGCTCCGCGCCGCGGGCTTGCATCCCAAGCCCATGCAATCCGGTGCTGACCGAGGTGTCGATACTGAGGCTTATCGAGACCCTCTGCAGCTCGGCCCTCGGATTCTCGTCCAAGTCAAGCACAGACAAGGCCAAGCGAGGGGTCCTGATATCCAGCAATTTGTGGGGACCATGAATCGAGAGGGGGATGTGGGACTCTTCGTTTCTACGAGTGGTTTTTCCTCAGCCGCCCGTACCGTCGCCGAGAGATCCCTAAGACAAGTGTCTCTCATGGACTGGGACCGCTTCGTCGAGCTTTTCCTTGACGTCTACGATAGGCTCGATAACGCCATCAAGGCCCGGGTTCCAATAGCGACGGCGAGGGTGCTGATTCAACAGAGGGAGAGAAAGCGACGGAGCTGGACTTAACATGTCGTGGTGTTCTGGCACTTATGATGCATGACATTAAGCCTCCGTCCTTGATTTGGAGTTCGTGCCGACACCCAAGCGCGCCGAAAGCTGGCCAATAGCGCAGACCGTGTACCCAGACCAATGGGTTTGGATTGAGCTGGCCAGGGTCCACTACGGCAAGTCGGAAGCCTGGCGGGACG
>JBHIBK010000396.1:0-2163 GCA_046759065.1 Thermoplasmata archaeon
AGGCGGGACACCACTTGCTGGAGGAGAGGACGATGCGGGGCCAGCTCCGGGGCTTGGCCCCGGCCGACAGGGAGCAGGCCTGGCAGATGCTCATCGATGGAATAGAGGGCCTGCTGGTAGGGTTATCGCATGGAGAAGCCGAGGCGCGCTAGGGGGCTGGACCATGTCACGGGCCCCCACATTAACAGCTCGGTCAGATTGCACTAGGTCGCTGTCGAGCTTTCTGGTCGTTATGCTCCTGATCCTAGCGCCGACGACGGCAGCGGCCGAATGGCAGATTGACGGAACGGCTGTTGTGACGCGTGTCCTCGATGGCGATACTTTCGATGCTGATCCTGCGGGGAGGGTGCGTTTAGCGGACGTCGACACCCCTGAGGTCGGAGAGCCTGGGGCTGCAGAGGCGACCGCTCAACTGAGCTCCCTTGTCTACCACAGGCGGGTCTACCTCGATGTGGATGATCTCCACGGTAGAGACATGTACGGCCGGCTGGTGGCTGTGGTCTTTGTACGACACAACATGACGCACCTACTGAATGTCAACCAAGCACTCCTGGAGGCAGGGGTCGCAGAGGTGAGGGACTTCCCCAACTCTTTCGACCCTGAGGCTTGGACTCCTTACGTCTTTCACCCCGTTGAGCCCCGACGGACGGATGAGGTACCGCTCGCCTCGTGGTTGCTAGGTGTGGGATTCATCGCTCTGGAGGTGTACTTCCTCGCGACGCTCTTGCGGGCCTGGAGAGGTGACCGTCGTTCTAGGGGAGCTTCAAGGGAGGCCGGGGCCGTTGATGGACGTGGTGGAGCGACGGCGTTTCGGCGATAGCCCTAGCTCGACTGTAGCTGAATGGTCTCCGTTCTCGTGGGCTTCCGGAGGTTGAGGGATTGCGAGGACAGTATCAGGTACTGAGTCCTGTCTTCTCTCATTACTTCGTGGCGGACATTGTGTCGGTCAAGGGCTTCGAACAAGGCTCCATCAGGAAGAACCTTCTTGCCATCGGGTAACTCGTCAGCATAGACTCTGGCGGCTTCGCGTGAGAGAGCCTTGCCGATGGCGAGTTTGAGATTCCAGAGTTTTACCGCGATCTGGCCTTCGAGGGGTTGTTCGTTGGCCATGAGGTTCCCGTAGACAGGCACGACTGGGTTTTCCTCTAGGATCTCGCGGAGAGTGCCGTCCAGCTCCGATTGAAGGTCCGGGATACGCTTGGTGAACTCCTCCGCGGACGTCATCTCCAGCGGCGCGGTCTTCGCCTGGATGGCGATTCGGGCGTATTCCTCGAAGTTCTCGACACGAACCGGAAGCACAAAAGGCTGGTAGGGGGCGCTCCAAACATACGCGTTGCCTGGGATGGGTTCGTTCAGGATCATGGTCAGAACATCGTCGGAGAAGTGCGCGTTGGCCTTCCTCAGCGACACTAAGTCATCCGCGCTCAGCAAGTGGAACACGAAGAAGTTATCTCCCTGACTCACAAGTTCGGAGGGGATGGCCCCCGGTTGCTGGGTTATGAAGATACCGCCTAGGCTGTACTTGCGGCCTTCCTTGGCCCACTCCACAAAGATGGTCTCCCCCTCCTCTCGACGACTAGAGAGGACGGTCTGCGCCTCTTCGAGCACAACCACAACATTGAGGAGGTCGCCCTCAGCCCCTCCTGTGAAGCTCGCTTGATTTCGCTGGAAGATCTCATTCAGGACGATGGACGCCACCCATCGTCCATGGATCGATGACATGAGAGAGATGTCCACGATCACAATATGGCCGCGCTCGAGGTGCCAGAGAATTCCTTCGAGCATTTGGGAAGTCTTGTCATGGAGCCTCTTTACGACAGGAACGAGGTTGTTAACGATTGCAGGAGGTGTCGTTGCGGCGACATTCCGCACGACCTGCTGAATCCGATCATATTCGGCGTGGTACCCGTCTTGGTCCAGCAGTCGGGCCAAAGCCGCCCATTCGTGTTCCTCCAACCCACGGACCGCGTTCGCCCAGACCGATTCCCACTTCTCGCTGGGAACGCAGTTCTTGATCACGTTTCCAGGCTTGAGAGTGGCGAGGTTTAGGTGAACATTCCCGCCCACAAGCCTTCGGTATTTCCGGGGCAGCTTACGGTCTGTATAGAGGACCACCTTATCCTGTAGCTCTGGCATGTCCGCCAGACCTGGTCGTCCCTTCTT
>JBHIBK010000397.1:0-2158 GCA_046759065.1 Thermoplasmata archaeon
GAATGCCTAGAGAGTGGGACGGCTTGGTCTCTGCACACATCAACCGCAAACTCTCGGTGCCCCTAGCGAGAATTCTCCTTGAAGTTGAGTAGTTACGCCCAACGGCACGACCTTTGTGAGAGCCTTGCTCGGGTGCTAGTCTGCGACTGGCTTCTACCCGCTGAACCCCATCCCCTTCAACGAAACATACGTAGCCATGCCACAGCTTCACCGTTGTAGATCTAGCCGTCGAAGATGTACGAAGGCCCGAGAGGAGTAGACGAAGGCGGTCAGAGAAGCGTGTATCAGGATGCTCCAGAGCGAGTATAGGGGTGTTCCCAGCAAGATCCCCCCCAATATGTGTATGCTGTAGAGGTTTCGTCTGCCCGCCACTCGTCGGAAAGCTCTCTCGAAGGATCCAGCGTCGTCCAAGCTTCGACCCGCCGACCGACCGAACCGATCGTAGATGGATCGGTAGAAGGCCGTGAGGAGGACTATCAGGACCGCTAGGATCATGGGAAGAGAATCCCTCGAGTCCCAGTGAAGGTAGAGGGCGAGGGCGAGTATCCACGACTCCTCGAAGAGGAAGTCGAAGGGGTGTTCCAGTGAGCCGACTCTCGAAACGCTCTGCCTCACCCGAGCCAGTTTTCCGTCAAGACCGTCGACGACACCGACCACGAAGGTGAGGGCGGACGCGGGCAGGAGGTGCCCTAGGAGGAAGAGGATGGTGGCTGCATATGCTACGACGTTGGTCACCACTGTGATCTGGTTCGGCGTTATGGGGATGTCTGAGAGGTGGTAGACGATTCGATTCTCTAGGGGCGTGTGCACGTATTTGGCGAGGAGATCTGACGCCTCCTTGGACGCGGCGGCAACTAGGAGCTTCTTGGCCGTTTTCTCGTTCTCGGGCCCTTCTATCCGCAACCAGTAGGGCTTCGTCGCCCGGCGAACCTTGGGAACATAGCCCGGCACCTCGCCCAGGTCTAATGCGCGAAGGTCGTTCTTGTCGGCTAGAGAGTTGAGCAAGTCGTAGATCCATGCAACGTCTCCCCTGCCAGAACCTTGGATTTCATGTAGAACGGATTGATCCAAACGGGCGACGCCGACCCACGTACGGTTGAACGTCTCCAAATCGGGCCCGATCTTGACCACCCTTCCTTCGTGCACTTCGCATACTGTGAGTTCTCCGACGCTTTGGGGGCTGGATCCCTTGTCCACACAAACCAGGTTTCTCCTTTCAGATGCGGCTGCGGCCTCTATGATCCGGGGATCCAACAGGTAGTCGCCCATCACCAAGAGAAGGGCTTCTTCAGAGAGTGCCGAGCGGAGAAGAGCCGTTGCAGCCCGTCCTTCTAGGTGCATCTCTCTGTGGCTGACCTTCATTCTCAGGCGGGAGGTGTCACCCAGCTTCCGCTTCGCTCTCCTTACGTGTTGGGACAGTATCGTCGCTTCGGAGAAGTCACATTGACTCATCGAGAGCAGCGTTCTTTCGATCACAGATACGCCACCGACCCGAGTGTAGGCGCCCTTTTCCTCTGATGGTCCTATCAGGATCACTCCTCGCACATCTGACCACCACCCAAGAGAGTTCTCCACGACTACCTTTTCGCCTTTCAGGACAAACAACGCGGTGAATCTGTTGAACCCCGATGAGGCTATGGTCTCTCGGGCCTGACCGCACGGACCTTCGCGCTGGCCTAGCTTCTCCAGACGGCTGCGGAGTGGGTGGGAACAGAGGCGTCCTAGGCCATCGGGAGGGCCTGCAGAGGGTGTTGGAGGTGATGAGGGTTCGAACCGTTGGGACATGATGAAGGCGTTGATCCTAGGGAAGATACGTGTCGATGGAGAGGTCGCCCCAAGGACGGGCGCCTGCCGTGGGGGCAGAGAAAAGAAGTCTTGAAACGTCTGGAAGATATCTTACACGGAATCACGGCCCTATCTGAAAACGTCGGCAGACGAGCATTTGCTCAGCGTCTACACAGGGGAACGGGTGGTTCCCAGCCGATCCCTAGGCGGGGATCACAAGTCATGTGCCGCGAGATGAAGGCCCTCTTCCGATGCTGTGCCCAGCATTAAAAGTCGGCTAGGTAATCGAGATTCTGCTCGTCTTGGGTAATCCTCAGATGAAGGAGGTCTCCGTCTACCGCTCCCTTTCTCCTTCCATAACTGAGATCTTGGA
>JBHIBK010000398.1:0-2154 GCA_046759065.1 Thermoplasmata archaeon
ATCCTTGGGGACCCCCAGATTCTTCGAAGGGGCAGAACAACCGGGGATTCGGCATTAGACCCCTTGCACGTAGTCTTCTGTCAATCTCCAATTCGACTCGCCGGACTTCGGGTTCCCACGACCACGGGAACCGACGCCTACTCCCGTCTTCCCGCCATGTGAGGTAGGCCTCGCCCATAACCCCGTGGATGAATTCCCCAAACCACAATTGGACAGGCGTCGAGGGCGGGAGCGAGCCCTTGTTGTGGTAGCGATACTGCAATCCGCAGGTCAAATAGGCGAGCAAATCACCCGTAAGGCTGTACTCAGGAATCCGGTAGGGCTTCGGCCTAACAGATAGTGTCATTCTTCCATCTTCCGTTTTGACCTCTCTCAAGGAATGGGCACGAGGTTGGGCAACCCGCTTCCCCAGTGCCAAGTCCCAGACCTATCCCAACCTGCTCCTACGTTCTTAATGCCGTCTCTCACGGAATTCAGACCCACGAGCAACAGCACATCCTGGGCCCGACTGTAAGCTACGAAGAATTGTCTCACTAGGTCATCAAAGGCGCGGTCACGCGCTGACCTAGTCGGAGGGCCAAGAGGCGAGAAAGGTCTGAGCATGTCCTCCTGGGTGTGGGGCACGCCACCGTCTCGAGGGAACCGTTTGAAAGCGTGGGCCCAGTGTTCGGTCCTGAAGTCAGAGCCAACGTCGACGATTACTAGGGGGAACTCCAGGCCCTTGGCTTGATGGATGGACATTATGTTCAGCCTGTCGCTGGGCAACGTCTCAAGCAGGTCCTCATTGATTTCGATCGCCCCTGTGGCGAGGGGTGTGAATATGTTCCACAATGCATCGCGCACGGAACTCTGTTCCGTGCGGCTTCCCGGGTCTCTGGGATTGAATATGATCTCACCTCCGAACGACGCGAAGAGGGAAGTCTGCGTCACAGTTCGTGTAATTGCTTCCAAATACACGAGACCCTCGATATCGTCCTGCATTTCAGGCACCCATGTTATCAGCTTGTAGATTAGGTCGGTTAGGAGCACCTCCCTCCTACCGCGGAGCGATCTGCCAAGAGGGGTTCGAATTTGCCATGACGTGACAAAGGAGCCCAGGTCGATAGGGGTGCGTGGCTGCGGGTTCCGCCTAGCGTAGTCCTGGGCTTCGTGCCTCCAGATGTTGAATATGCTTGTGGCGGCTGGAGGAAGACTCGTGTTGCCCTGCACTGTGGCCCCGGGATCGATGCACTCTAACAGAAGGCCGCAAAGCCTCTGGACCTCGGGGATGTTTTCTAGGTTCTGACCCCGTGGATTGAAAACGTTGATCGGTGGGTGCCTATTTTGCAGTTCCTGCCGCAGCAGCAGAGCGAGGCGTGGACGGCCTTGCGAATCGAGCTCACGGGGAGACGACATCAGGAGCGCGAGGTCTGCTGGTGACCCTCCCTGGGGGTTCATCCTAATCCTGTAGCGGGACTCACCAACCGAGAATGAATATGTGGAGTGAACAATCGCGTGGACGAAATCGGCCAGGTCGTGCGAGAGTTCGTTGACGTCGTTTCGAAACATGCCGAATATAGGGTCGTTCGCGTACGCAGTGGTCCGTGCGACTGCTAACCTTGGTTTCCCTGGGACTCGTCCACCCTGATATGCGTTGTCCATCTGAACGAAGTCATTGACGAAGTCCACAATGTGAGGTGTCGACCGATAGTTGCGCGACAAGTAGATGGTCCTTGGAGTGCTTCCGAGAACCGCGGCAAACCTCGTAGGAAAGGCCTCGAACAAATCGACGGTGGCGCCTCTGAACCGGTAGAGGGATTGGTCATCGTCCCCAACAATGGTTGCACCACCGCCATTCTGGATCGCGGCAGTTGCCAATTCAGCATAAATGAGCTCCTGTAGGAGGTTCGTGTCCTGGTACTCGTCAACGAGCACGAACCTGAGCCCCTCACGGAATCGGTCCAGTTCGCCATCCCTCAGCTTCCCCAGGAATTCAGCCTCAACTCGAGCAAAGTCATAGAAGAGATTCTCCTCCAATTCAGTGACGTATTCACTGATGGCATCGCATGCGATTGTAGCGCCGGGCTTGGAAGAACTCAGGCGGAATCCATTAACGTCAATCTGATCGTGGAAGAACCTGTCTTTGATATCCCGAAGGATGCCGCTGATTTCACC
>JBHIBK010000399.1:0-2151 GCA_046759065.1 Thermoplasmata archaeon
TGAGAGCTTCGCCGACTGGCTTTTCTCACGATCTGTTGTAGCACTCCATGCATAACGCTACCGAGCAGATGTTCGCCAACACGCTCTTCCGTCTTTGAGCAGTACTAAGGGCAATCTAAGGACGGGTGAACAATCACATTCGGCCTAATCTGAAACCTCTCTCGCCCATCGGTTCCAGTCTCATTTTCGGGGGATTGCCAGTTGGCCAAGGGGCTAGGCCTCGGCCAATCATCCATCTCCCTATTCGGGCGCTTCGAAGCTCAATGCACTCCGCCCAGAAAGAGGCTGAGACCCGCACCTCCGCTTCCCCACCTCCCTCGAATCTGATGGTCACGCTGGGCCAGTCTCGTTGAAAGAATCTGTCTCTGTCACCCCGAGCGATCCTAATTCCATAGCCTGCCCCGGTTTCGGTGGCAGAACCATTGCTCCATCCAGTTACAATCACCTTCGATTCCCTGTAGCCAGAGCGCAATGAATGTATTTCAGTCTTCACCTCGGAATTCGGGTCTCCAGTAGCCGCCCTCCCGAATGGCCATGAGGTTGGATATGAATCACGCACACACCGCATGCAGGGTTGGGCACCTAACCGATTCATAACCCCCTGACGCTATTTCCGTGATCTCAGGTGGTTTCACTCCATTCGCTCTTCTTGAAGAAGGTAGACATAACTTCTTAGGGGATCTCCGAATTACAGGTCTGTCGGCCTCAACACCGCTCGCGGTAGGGTGATCCGTGTGAGCAGATACTTCATACAGAAAGGCGCGTTGGCCAACCGTAAGACCTCGATCGAAAGCAACGTTGAGCCTGAGAGGATTCGGGATTCTGTTCCGGCAGAATGGTCGCAGTTTCTAGATAAGGAAACGACGCGTTGGTGGGGCGTCGGAAAAACTCACTCTAAGCCGGAAGCAGGAGACTACGCTATCTTCATCGATCGAAGCACATTGGAGGTCACCGACGTCCTAAAGGTCCTCGCAAGCGCGAGTGAGCTGCCCGAATTGGCGAAGGCGATCGATTGGCAGAACCACGTCAATTTTCCTTACGTGTTTCCACTCGAGCTTCTCGATACAGGCAGGTCCAAAGCTGATGAAGGAATGAGTCGAGTATTCCGTCGCCATTTGGCGATGCCAAGGACATGGACAGTGGCAAATGAGGAAGAGGATTCCCCTCTAGCTGAATTCGTGGGGAGACTCCAGCAATCGATTGAAGATGAGGGTCGACCTGAGAGAGTGGTGTCCTTTCAGGAACAGGCGTACGTAATGCAGCTAGCGGCGCTGCACCTGCTCTCCGGCCGAAACCTGATCCTCTACGGCCCGCCGGGGTCTGGAAAGACGCGTGGTGTTCGAGAGATTTGCCGCCACGCTGGCGCAAGAGAGCTTTTCGAGACTGCAAACCCAGAGTGGACATCCTACGACGCCATGGGGTTTTTCGACTCCGCAGACCGGTACGTCTCCGGCTTCGTCGTTGACTCGGTCTCGCAGTGTCATGAGAGCTTACGGACAGAAGGAAGGCCTACCTGGCTAATACTTGATGAAATAAACCGTTCGAACATCGACTTGGTCTTTGGTCGAGCCTTTACCCTCCTCGACGTCGAACATCCTCCTTCGACTCCCTTACTACAACGGTCAGTGATTGATAAGTTGCCTCCAAATCACTCTCTTCGCAACTTTGCCGAGTCTGGCGAACTGCAGGTGCCCCTCTCATTTCGCGTACTCGGAACAATGAACAGCTATGACAGGACCCTGCTCTTCAAACTGGGATATGCATTACAGAGAAGGTTTGCCATGGTACCATGGAGTCGGAGTCACCCCAAGTCTGACGTCCCAAAGGTGGCAGTTTCCGATCTCCGAGACCATCTTGACCAGACGATGTTGAAGTATGCTACAGAGCAAGCCACGAAGGAGCTCAGCTTGCACAGCCCAATCCCACAGGACACGGTACTCCTAAGAGGTGAGCATAGAGAACGTTTGGATGCTGGAAAGGAAAGAGCCAAAGAGGGGGACGATAGTCTCGGCGGGCTGAGTGCCTTGGAATTCTCCTTCTCAATTCTTGGGTACCTTGAAGGAGAACTGGAGAGGTTGAAAGAGGAAGGAATCGGCGTGGAAATTGCCCAGTATGTTGATACGGCGAGATTCGTCGTTGCCTCAAAAATCC
>JBHIBK010000400.1:0-2135 GCA_046759065.1 Thermoplasmata archaeon
GCTGTAGACTTCGCCTAACATCCGCTGGGAACCTCTTGTATCTACCATACGGAATTCCCTTGATGTCATCTGCGCCTTTTCTCAAATGCTAGCTCCTCAGAACCTCCTGACAATCTCCTTTCCAAGCACCATCCTGGCGATGGTGCTCTTCTGAACCTCTTTCGTCCCTTCAAGGATCTCCAGCACCTCGGCGAACCTGTACCACCGCTCCACATCGCTCTCCACGATGCCATACCCGCCAAGGACGTCACCGCCAGCCTGCAACCGTACCACTTCACGATGGACGCCAGCTTGATGGACCCCTCCAGGAGGCTCATGTCCTCACTGGCCTTCTCGGCCACGACGCTCAGGACGACGTCCTCCCCAATGGACACGCAGAGAATCTCGTTCTTCTAGCTCCTCAGGAGGGCCTCCTGGCAGACACCTGCATCTGCCTCTCGGACAGCCATGTCTGAGGTGCCCAGGAGAGCTGCGAGCATAGCGGCCAGCCTCTTCTCCGTGGGCCTCCCGTGGGGAACCGCAGCAAGTGAAAGACCATCCCTGCGGGCCAGTATGGCGTGGACTACTCCTGTGAGCTGATAGAGGGCCTCCAGCTCGGCCTCGACCACCCTGAGCCACGGCAGGTCAGGCTGCTCGCTTTCGTAGGGAAACATCTCGTTCAAGTTCCTTCGCAACAATAATCATGTAATCTTGAGAGAA
The DNA here is from genome assembly GCA_046759065.1 of Thermoplasmata archaeon. Classification (GTDB taxonomy): domain Archaea; phylum Thermoplasmatota; class Thermoplasmata; order RBG-16-68-12; family JAGMCJ01; genus JAGMCJ01. The sequence goes on from JBHIBK010000400.1 coordinate 700, forward strand.
AGGCAGCATACGCCTCTATCATCCATGATAATCTGCCATGATAGAAAGACAAGCGAGGTGGCATGGAGGACCTGGCTGACTCCCTCCGAGAGGTCGACGACAACCATCGGCCCTCTCCCGAAGACACACCTCACTTGCGATACCTCACGACCTTCGTCGAGGGCAGTGCATCCCACACCGGCAGGTCCTCCGCCCGCAGTCGCACTCGCAGGAGGGAGTAGGCCCTGGCCAGGGCCTCCAGGAGGGTGAACGTCAGGAGCCCGCTGAGGTCTGGGTCCCCCTGAAACAGGTAGTCCACGAAGGCGTTCCACACGACCCCCGGTCGCCAGGTCGGGGTGGAGAAGGATACCTGACGGCTCTGATAGAGCTCTTGGACATTGCACCTGACCCTCTGCTTCAGGAACTCCGCCAGTGACTTGGGCCCGGAGTTGTACACCACAGCCTCGGGAACGTACACCACGGAATAGCCCTCCCGCTCGACACTGTACCGAATCCAGTCCTCGTCAGCGCCGACACCGTCGGGAATGCTGTCGATGACCCGCCTGAAGGCGAACATCTCCCCCGTTTTGGGGATCCTTGTTGAGACGAGGTGGTGGAGGAGCCACTGCACATGCACAGCGCTCCCCAGCAGCGTTCCAGGATCATCCACAGGCAGAGGACGGGAGGCGACCACTCCAACGGACTCATCGAGGAAGGGACGCACCAAGAACTCGACAGCGTTCTCCCCAGGAAGGGTGTCCGCACTTTCCAGGAGGACCACGTCTCCCTTCGTCGCCCTCAGGATCTGATTGATGGCCGAGGCCTTGCCGCTCCGCCTCTCCTCCACCAACAGCTTGATGCGCCTGTTGCGAGCAGCGAAATCCTCCACAATCTCCGGTGTCCTGTCTGAGCATCCAGAGGCCACGACGAGTATCTCGTCCATCCGGGCAACCTCCGTCCTCTGGTACAGGAGAGCCTCCAGGAGGCTCCCGATGTTCTGCTCCTCATTGTACGCGCAGATTCCCACGGTGACGCCGATCCGTCCCTCGAGGCCCTCAGTCATGGTGGACGCGTCTGTATCGTCACCGTGCATTAGAACCTTATTTATGTCCACCAGAGATTACGCGGGGCGTGGGCTCTCCCAGGGTTACAGCGATTCTCGTGAACTACAGAACGCCGCTGGACACACTGGAGGCCGTCTCCTCCCTGAAGGCTACGGGCTACGGCAACCTCGAGATCATCGTGGTGGACAACGCGTCAGACGATGGGTTAGCGGAGATGCTGTCCCGGGAACACCCGGACGTGCATCTCATACTGAAAGAGGAGAACCTGGGTTTTCCAGGGGGCTGCAATGTCGGCATTCGCAAGGGCCTAAAGATGGGTGCCGACTACATCCTCCTATTAAACACTGATGCCATCGCCACCCCCGGCATGCTGAGGGAGATGGTGCGGATTGC
>JBHIBK010000401.1:0-2134 GCA_046759065.1 Thermoplasmata archaeon
ATCGTGTCATTGTCTCTCCTGACGCCATCATCGTACGTTTCATGAGCGAGCGTGATGTTCCAGATGTATCCCTGAGAGCCGGTGAGATTGAAGAGTACCTCCATGCCGTTGTCGGTCAACTTGACCGTAGCGTTCTCAACTGGTTCAGAGGTCTCGTGCACGATTGTGCGTATGGTCAAGTAGTTCCTTACGAAGAGATAGCAGGCGGGGCAACCGTTTCCCGCGGAAACCTTCCCGCCAAAGGTGGAGTTGACTATCACCAAGGAAGAGCCCGCTTCGAGGAAGAAGTCCCTCAGTGACCCTCCAACCGTGGAGTTATAGAAAGTGGCACTGCTGTCGTAGCCGTACACGCCATCGTCCAAGCCTGAGATATTCCCCGCCTCGATCCTGCCAGCCGAAGATCCGAGTCTCAGCCCCACCAAGCTTCCCACGGACGTGTCGCCCGTTGACTGGACAGTTGTGAAATCGAGATGGAAGCCCACTTGCTCATTTCCTTGAGCCGTGTTCATCTGGCTGACAAACAACGCGCTTCCCTCAGAAAAGAAGCCATACACGTTGCTCACCGCGATGTTCAAAACCAACACCGGATGTGAGAGATAGGAACGGAATCCATATCCATTGTTGATCATCGTGTTGTTGTATATCAAAGAGGTCGAGACGGAGAGTCGAATTCCGTGCGTGTTGTTCTCGAACGTGCAGTTCTGGATAGCCGTAGCGGCGCTCTGCACATAGGCCCCATTCTCAGAGTACTCAACCTTCGCGAAATCGAATACGGACGACTCGCTCCCGGCGTAGAAATACACGCCATCCCAGTCTCCTTTCCCCGGTGAAGAGGAGTTCGAAGTGAAGACTATCGTCCGGTCCCATGCTCCTTGGGCAATCAGAGTTCCCGAGATTGAGAGCCTAGTGCCATTGTCGAACGCGATTGGGGCTCCCGGGTCGATGGTCAGCGTCGCACCCTCCCCCACCATGAGATCCCGCTCGACGACCCTGGACGACGAGTTCCAGTGTTCATCCAGGACCTGGAAGGAGTCATTGTGAAAGAAGATATCGGGCGGCTGACTGTAGCTCGCGTTGACCCACCACTCTCCTGTCTGGTCAACGGTGTGATTGCTTCTCGCGAGACCGCTACCATCAGGTTGAGATGCCGTTTCATATACGAGCGAACCGTTCGGGTTGAACCATTGAAACGTCACGTTTTCGAAAACCATCGGTGGTGAGCCCGTGAAATTCAGGAGCGCACCCGCCACGACCTTCGAGTCGTTTACATAGTCCGAGACGATGACCACGATGTCATTCACGGTGACGGCCCTAACGTTGACACCAGCGAATGAGCTCACGACTAGAAACGCCATGACAGCCAGGGCAACACGCCTCTTCATGGAACCATGACCATAGTGTATACTATTTATCCGTTTTTCCTGAGAGAGGTATGGTCGCTTTCGAATTGCCTACTTGCGGCCATTCCCGGGAACAAGTCCCCAGTACCCTATGGTATGACCGTACTCGGTGTTCAGATGGTCAGCGATTCTCACGGTCGTTGTGTATTCTTCGTTGCCGTAGAGATCCATGAGGTACACCAGGGCCTCTGAAGCGGTCATTTGGGTTCCGTCGGGGAAGGTCACAGCATCGTCAGGACCTACCGTCCCGCCGTTGATGTTATACTCCCAAGCTGTTATCTGTAGCAGAGCCAACTCCCCAAGGTTGACATTTCCGCCTCCCCCTCCTCCTTTGGGACAGATATTTCCTTCCCCGACTGTAATCGTAGTCGTGACGGTTGTCGAGTCACCGTCATCATCTGTGACTGTGAGAGTGATCACATAGGTTCCAGGCGCGTTGTAGGAGTGCGTCTGGGTGTCCTGAACCGAAAGTGGAGGCGTCGTTCCTCCGAAGTAGGGCTCGTACGGACTCGGATATGGATCGTTCGGCGGGATTCTTGACGGATCGTAGAAGTACGTGGTTGTTGTGACATTGCTTCCGTCTCCCCAGTCCCAAGTGAATGTCAGATCATCGGATCCAGGGTCCGTTGCCGACGCGACGAAGGTCAAGGGCGTTCCCACGAGGACTCCGACATTGATATCGACAATCCAGGGCTCCACGTGTATGAAGTGCTCGCTGTCCCTCTTGATGGACT
>JBHIBK010000402.1:0-2124 GCA_046759065.1 Thermoplasmata archaeon
CACCTGATCCCGGATCTTTTCCACCTTGCGAAGCATGCTACTGTGCCCAGAGTCGTTGACTGTGTACATATGTAGATATATCTCCATATACTATATGGATAGTAGTATATATCTCCACAAGAGTCAAGTTGATGGCGTATCAGACGCGGCAGTAGCTACACCCGCACTATGGCCATCATCACCATGACCGGCGCCTCATCAGTTAATCCACCTCAAGGCTGGGAATTGTCTTACACGTGTCGAGTTGGACGGGTTGCGTAACGTACCGCTTCCGAGGACCACTAACCCACCCTGGCTAGAAAACCCCCGGTGACGGACCAGGAGCCCTATTCTGATACCCCACTAAGCTAGCAAGGGTCTGCGTCTAGGGTGGGCAATACGTGTAAGTAACCATCGTAGTAGTACATGGGGAACCAATGGCTTCCAGTACGGATGGGGTCTGCTGCCGTAGTGAGACGGAAGTCCAGTCCTCGAGGAAATATCAGCGTTCGATATTGAACTCGCTGAGATTCTCCGGGTTCCGGATTCGGAATTCGTCCGGGAAGGTCCTATCTCCTGTGGCGATGGAGACCCGCGCACTGATCCCTCCATCCGGCAGCCGATAGTCTTCGTGCCGCCAGCTTCGGAAGTAGCTCTCAGGAGTCCAGCCGTATACCTCGGTCTCCCCATGAACCCTTACAGCCACAGCTAGGGTCTCGCTTTGACCGTGGGGAATAGCGATTCGCCTACTCACATGTAGGAAACGCGGGTCCGGCAACGTTCGAAGCTCCCCCTTGTTATCGAGTTCGTACTTCAGAGGTTCAGGGTTGCTGTCCCACTTTATCGGCATGTCTTCCGCAATGACATCGCCACCGTCATCCAGGAACGTGATGGTCCCGCGGCAAGCGTAGGCTGTCTGGCGAGGAACCAACCAGAGTCTCCGAGGATTGTTCTCCACCCAGAGATGTATGAATCTGGCTCGGATGTTTCCGGGTCTCTGATCGTGATCTGACGGCTCAGCGATAGACATTCGCAGCCGGGGAGACCCGAGGTTCTCGTACCAGAGAGCCAGCACAACTCCGAAGGCGACGAGTAGGATCTCAACCACCATCTCGACTGGAGCCATGTTCACCATCCCTCCCTATTCATAGGACCAATCCCAGTTCTCAAGGAATTCAATACTGCGGATCTCAGTGGCCTCCAGTATTGGCTCATTCCTCTTGATCTGCTTCAGAACATCACATAGGTCCCTTTCGGTGATGACGAGCTCGCAGTAAGGCTGCGGTGCCAAGTGACCAAGATCGGCAAACTCTGAGACGCTGCTCGGGTCGCGTCCCTGGAGGTAGTACTTGTAGAAGACGACGTAAGCGAAGAGGCGGACCGATTCGAATACCTCAGGGTGAAAGCCTTCAATATTGTTCCCGAACTGTTGCAGGAAGTCCCGGTGCTCGCCTGCCAACCACTGCATCACCTGAGCGTCAGCGAACTCAGCCGCCTGCTCCCGGATGTATCTCCCCGATCTTGATGGCGGAAAGTTCGCCTTGAGATCCCCATGACGATGCGGCACCTGCCGTGCTAGGCTCTTCTGGTGCTCACGTGCTGCTCTCAATTGTCTTCCCCGAAGTAGGTCGATGAGCTGCTGCTTGCCAGCGGCAGCCCGGCGGATGTCACTCAAGTCATGGAGAAGGAGAGGGTTCGACCGCCGACGTGGATGAGCGGCTACCTCTTCGTCGAGGATCGAGTCCCATCGCTTGATGAATCCGGATGGCATCTGCAGAAGCAGGTCGGCCAGATCCTCGTGGAGGAATGGCGCCTCAGTCAGTTCTGAGATCTGATGATTAATCCCCAAAGCGAGGCCACTGTCCGTTAGGAAGCTCCGAAGACGATCCCAGAGCCGGCGGTTCTTCGCCAGTTCGCTCAGAATGTTGGTGTCAGGATAGACGAACCCAGTCCCCAGTCGGGTCATGCCGATCCCTGGAAGTCTACCACTCCCCTCTGAGCAAACCGCTTACTGAAAAGGAGGACGCTACCGCGAAGTGAGGCCGTCGATCGGGAGGGAGACCGCGAAACCGGAGGCGCTGGCTTGACGGCTCACCTCGCTCGTCGCCCCCGGAGGACGGCGACTCGGTTCCCCGCCCGTCGCCC
>JBHIBK010000403.1:0-2122 GCA_046759065.1 Thermoplasmata archaeon
GCCCGACCCCAGGAGCATGAGGCCCGCGATCCGGAGTCCTCTCGGTGTCCGGCGGCTGTCAAGACTCTTGGCGATCCGATAGACAGCGACTCCCAGAGCCGCCGCCGTGATGGGAACGTAGAGCCAGAACTGGGAGGGCTCCAGCAGCACGTAGGCCAAGACTGTCAGGACCACCAAGACGGCGACGAGGATAAGGACCTTCTCCGTGCCGAGCTCCCGCCACGTGAGTGCCGCAATGAGGGTCAACCCCAGAGGAAGCACCAGAAGAGGGAATCTGGACTCGAAGACTGCGGGGTCGAGGCTGTTGACTCCCACGAGCATGAGCATCAAGGTGACGAAAAACCAGAGGGAAAACAGGGACACGGCCACCGTCATTGTGCTGTCGTCGTTGACCAGGCCCTTCCGGAGGGACGGCGCGGCCTCCTCGCTAGACGTTAGTAGCACCCAGGCCACAGGGAGGCCGGCAACGATTGTCGCAAGGAGTACGGTGCCCAGTTCCGCATTGCCGCCGCCCAACACCTTGCCAACATCAAAGACAGTTGAGAGGAACCCGCTGACGTCCCAGAGAACCCACAGAAGAAGAGCAGCCAGGAAGGGGACGTATCCGTAGGCGAACCAGATGTGGGTGGGAGTTCCGCCTTCGGCCTCCGCCTTGCGGATCTGAGCAAACCGCCAGACGAGGAGGAGACCTCCCGCCAGGAGTGGAGCCAGGATGAGGGTCATGAGGAACGGCCCCGAGGGCTCTTGGGCCATGACAAGGAGGAGCTTTTCCGTGGCGGGGAGCGCTCCTCCGGCGCCCACGAAGGTGAACGTGTGGACTGAGTCCACGTACCCAGTCCGGGTTTCGAAGGTCGCAAAGACCGTGAGGACAAAGGCCATGATGGCCAGCAACGGGGTAAGCCAGATGAACTTCCTCCTCTGGCGGTGGTAGAGCTGAGCGTGGAGTAGGGCTGTGAGGACGATCCATGGAATCAGGTTCGAGGTTTCCACGGGGTCCCACGCCCAGTACCCTCCCCACCCCAGGACAGTGTAAGCCCAGATGCCTCCTAGGAGTATGGCGACGGTGTAGAAGAGCCACGCCATGCGGGCCCATTGGAGGGAGGTGTCCGTCCATGCGGGGTCCTCGGTCATGAGAAAGGCCAAGGCCGCGGCGAAGGGGAGGGTCGTAAGGGCATACCCTGCGAATTCCATAGGCGGATGGATGATGACCATGGGCGTCTCCAGAAGGGGATTCAGACCCAGGCCGGAACGCCCCATCGCTGAGGCGAGAAGCGTGGGGTCGGTCTTCTGGAAGAGATCCAGGTCGATCAGGAGATAGAGCATGGCCACAAGGACGAGGGAGGCGATGAGCCGGGCCCAGTCGTAGACCTCCCGCTCCTCAGAGCCGCCAAACCTCTTGTGCTTCCGCCATTGGAGTCCCTCTTCGATGGCGAGACTGATGCCGATGAACCACGTCCACAAAAGGAGGGAGCCCTTGCCTCCGGACCAGACGCCCGCGAGCTTGTAGAAGGCGTCGTAGTCCGCCTTTGAGTGCCGGACTACGTAGTCGATTGCGAAGTTCGACGTCTGGAAGTAGTAGACCAGGAGGAGAAACGTGGCTGTGACGAGGAGGAAGGAGACCATAAGGAGGAGGCGGGAGAGCCGCTTGAACTGGGGGACCCTCGCGTACAGAAAGAGACAGGAGAAGGCGACGGATCCGACAGCCGTCAGGACTGCCGTCCAGAGAAAGAACTCCCCCAGGTCCATGGATATCTCACTTCACAGCGATTCTCGGGCTTCTCTGGGTTTGGGCGAAGTGGTATTTAAGCGCTATATGCAGACTATAATGTCCATCTAACACGGACTACCACAACTGGCATCTGGCCTGCAACGTAGTGACCGGCATCCTCGGTGTGTACATTGATGGGTATCTCGGAGGGACCGCCACCCAGTCGGCGACCTTCCTCTCAGCGTGGCACTCGGAGGAAGGCAGCTGAATCGCTTCAGGAATCTAAATACCTATTCCCATTACAGTACCGTTAAGTGGCCCTACTAGGGTTCCTCACGACAAGGCTTCGAGGGGGCCTCCAATGATTCAACGGAGATGGGCGGCAGTTCTAGGTTTCCTAGCTCTCTGTTTGGT
>JBHIBK010000404.1:0-2118 GCA_046759065.1 Thermoplasmata archaeon
TCGTGGGGAGCCTGGAGGACCTCGCCCCAGGCGAGACAATATACTCAGCCAGGTTCATGGGGGACAGAGGCTACCTCGTCACCTTCAAGAAGGTCGACCCCCTCTTCGTCATAGACCTCGCGGAGCCCACCGTTCCCAAGGTCCTCGGCTGGCTCAAGATAACCGGCTACTCCGACTACCTCCACCCCTACGACGAGAACCACGTCATAGGCATAGGGAAGGAGGCGGTGCCAGCTGACGAGGGCGACTTCGCATGGTACCAAGGAGTGAAGATATCCCTCTTCGATGTCACCGACGTCGCGAACCCACAGGAGATCGCCAAATACGTGATAGGGGACAGAGGAACCGAGTCGCCTGTGCTTCAGGATCACAAGGCCCTGCTCTTCGACAGAGCTAGAAACCTCCTCGTGCTACCCGTGATGGTCGCTGAGATAAATCCGGCACAGTATCCAAACGGAGCTCCCCCAAACACCTACGGACAACCCGTCTGGCAAGGTGCCTACGTGTTCAGTATCTCTCTAGACGAGGGGCTTGTGTTCAGGGGCGGAATCACCCACTTCGAGGAGTTCGACTTCATGAAGAACGGGTACTGGTCTCCGTATTCCGTCAAGAGATCCCTATACATCGAGAACGTGCTCTACACCATCTCGGATGGGAAGGTGATGATGAACACCCTGGATGATCTGGCTGAAATCGGCACTGTGTTGCTTCCCATTCCAAACGGCAAGTAGAGCCAGACAGGATCATACCGCCCGGGAAAAGGGTTAATTCCTGAACCTCCCCACCTTTGGGGGTGGAAGCAATGGACGTAGAACTCCGCGAGTGCGAGCCGAGGGACTACGAGCACTTGGCTAAGATCGTCAACGCGATCTACCCGGAGTACCGCACCACCGCCGACGAAATGCGATACGAAGATGAGAGTCTGGACCGTGCCAAGTACACCCTGAAACGCTACGCGGCTGTTGGCCCCAAGACCGAGGAAGTGGTGGCTTACGGAGTATGTAGCCACGACCCGTCGATGTTTCACCCCAAGAAGTTTTGGATGAGCATCAACGTGCTTCCTGCTTGGCAGAGGAAGGGCATTGGCTCCAAGCTTTACGCCCGCATCTTGGATGACTTGCAGGAGCTACAGGCGACCAAATTGTGGTCAGGCGCACGAGAGGATATGGCTTCAGGCATCTCCTTCCTGCAGGATAGGGGGTTCTATGAAAAGATGCGGGCGTGGGAGTCCCGGCTGGATCTACGCGGCTTCAGCTTCGACAAATTCCCGGCTTATCCGGAGCGAGTCGCGTCCCAGGGAATTACTATCACAACGTTGCGTGAAGCGTCGGAGCGGGACCCCGATTGCTACCGGAAGCTCTATGAGTTGCACAGCTCGGTGATGGCGGATGTACCCAGCCCAGACACCCGCACACAACTCTCCTTTAAAGACTTCCTCAAATATGACGCCAAACACCCCAACTGCCTCCCCGACGGCTACTACCTCGCCAAGGACGGGGAGCGCTATATTGGCTTGAGCGCTCTCGGGCGAAGCCAAGAGGAACCGAAGGATGCGTATCAATGGCTGACGGGGGTCCATCGAGACTACCGCCGCAAGGGGTTTGCGATGGCACTGAAGCTGAAGGTCATAGAGTTCGCCAAACAGCAGGGATACCACATCATCAAAACATGGAACGATTCCCTCAATCGTGGTATGCTGGCCGTCAACGAGAAGCTAGGCTTCAAGCGGCGCGTAGGATGGATGACCTTCGAGAAGAAAGTTAGAGAGTGAAATCACTTTGAATCATGGGGTTCCATTGCTGGAGCTGTCTGGGGAACCCTACGAGATGGGTCGGCGGCAGGGGTACCTCGCCCGCGAGCCAATCAAGCACAATCTGAAAGTATACTTCAAGCGCTTCGAGAAGTGGACCGACCTGCCGCGGCAAGAGGTCCTGCGAAGAGCCCGACGATACCTAGAGGTCATCGAAGACCAACATCCGACCTACGCCGAGGCCATACGCGGAGTAGCCGACGGCTCGGATTGTCCCCTACCAGATGTCACAGCTCTCAACGTGCGCTATGAGCTCATGTACAGCGAGTTCAGCCGCATGGAGCTGCAACTCTCAAAGGAGACCGTTG
>JBHIBK010000405.1:0-2118 GCA_046759065.1 Thermoplasmata archaeon
GTGAGGAGTCCCGGAGGGGTTTCTACCGCGGGGGCCAGGAGGCTGGACGGCTGCTCTCGGAGACCAATCCTAAGGACGCCCTGATCCTAGGAATATTGGACGGACCCGAAGCGAGTTACGCCTCCTTCAAGCGAGGTGTTTCGCAGAAGGTTGGTCGGACATTCCACGCCGTCCAGATGGTTAAGCGAGGGACAGCGCTAGACATCGTGGCTGGAAAGCAATGGCTTGCGGCGGATCTCCTATCGCAGGCATACGTCAAGGCGACGCGTAAGCCCGCTTGGACGCTTGCAAACCCGGCAGGCGAACGCGTGGGCAATGCCTACCTCGCGTTCGACGTTTCGCGACGCCAGGAATTCCTTTATGAAGAGCGGGACGAACTTCGCCCTGCCACCTCTGTCATAAGAAAGGAGGCCTCTGCAATCGCGTCTGTTTGCGATGAATATGGACGGATAATCAAATGGGATACATATCCAAGCCACTCAGGGGAGACCTTGGGACGTGACGAGGCGTGGAACATCCTGATCCGAGCAGTGGACGATATCGTGGAAGTGAGAGGCCGCGACTTCCGGAGACTCGTGGTCTACAAAGATGGCCCGATTCGGGACACCGAGCTGGTCTTCCTTCGATCTGCCGCTCAAGAAGTCGTGGACGACTTCTCTAGTGAGAAGGGGAGACCAATCCGGATCGATTTCGTGGGAGTCGTCAAGTCTGGGGTGGAGAGAGTCTTCAGGAGGGAGGATAACAGGTTCGCCAACCCTGAACGAGGAACCTTCGTGGTCATGGCTGACCAGACCTGCCTGATCTGCGCTTCACAGCCGCGGCGTGGCACCACGAATCCCATCCGCCTCGAGTATCGGGCCTCAGTGGGCGGGGATTCTTATCCGATGGATGCCCTCATCCAGGAATTCTCCGACCTATCCTATCTGGACTGGAGGAGCGTCTATCTTCAGCCTAAGACTCCACTCATTCTGCAGCTGGTACAGTCCCTTGGAGAACTCCTAACGCTTGATATCGAAACCCCCACTTATATCCCGCTCTAGGTGATTGCAATGTCACGACTTGACCCAGCTTGGAAAGGTGGCTACGGATGGTCCCTTTCGTCCGATCGGCTCTGGAACGACTGTAAGAGGGCCTTCTTCTATCGATACGTAGTGAATTGGCAATCTTCGACAGAGTACCCTCCAGCGGACAAGATAAGGAGACTGAAGTCCCTAACCGGTCTACGCCTTCTAGAAGGCCGCCTCGTTCATGAGACGATCGAGAATGCAATACAGCAGCATCGCCTGGGACGTGAGATCAAGATTGAGCCGATGCTCTTCTTCTACGAAGGTCGCATGCACGTATTCTCCGAATCGCCTGCGGAGACCGTCACGGAGGCCTTTAACGGGCTGAAAATACGGCAGGATTTCCTGGATTTCGTTCTTGAGGACGGGAAGAGGCAACTGGAAACGTTCGGGAGGATAGTCTGGCCGCAGCTAGGTGATTTGGAATATCTCGAGCATGAGGAGTTCGAGAACTTCTACGTAGATGACCTCAAGGTTCACGTCAAGGTTGACTACGTCACTCGGTCGGGGGACGGGACGATTGTTGTGACAGATTGGAAGACCGGTCAAGAATACATCCCAGAGAAGGATGACATCCAACTGGCCGTCTACGGTCTCTGGGCCTCGTCGAAATACGAGGTTCCTCTTGAAAGAGTGAAACTGGAGTTGGCCTACCTGAGGACGGGGAGGTCAATCCCTGTGGAGCTGTCAACGGACATTGTGAGAGAAGTCAAGGAGGCTGTCCTGGCGTCCTCCGCAGAGGTCCTTGCTGCTGACTTCCTGGAGGACTTTCCGACCGCACCTGACCCTGAGAAGTGCATATCCTGTCCGTTCGCAACCATATGCCCAGATGGCGCCGAGACGCTCCAAGAACTTAGAGTTCAGGAGATGCTGGATGCCGCGGAGGGGCCATCCGCAGGGTAGCCGTAAAATCACCGGGCCGTGACCAATAATGTCTTGGCACATTTGGCGCAGAAGCTATTGAAAGCCCATCGGAGGCTTGCTGGTTGAGTTCAGAAAACCAGAGGACAACACTACACCATTATGTGCCTAGGTTCCATCTTCGGCGGTGGAC
>JBHIBK010000406.1:0-2115 GCA_046759065.1 Thermoplasmata archaeon
GGCAGGATTTCAACGGATTCGGCATCGCGGAAACGGGGCACTGTTGTGAAGATGCGGACCGTATCCGGCCGAACTATCTTCAGCGAAGCAATGAGCTTGGCTTTCTCTTCGTCTCGCCTCTGCCGTTGGTACTTCTCATACTCTTCCGGTTCTGTCGGCGCCTCCGTGGAGATGATAACGATCCGACTCCCTAACTGGGCGAGCCATTCTCGAAATGCCTGGAGGCCCGGCTCGTCGACCGTAGTCGATACGATCGGAACCTCACCTCCTTCACGTCTGACCTCGGAGGCCAATTGTAGGGCCACGGCTCGGACGAGTTTCGCCAAGATGGAAACATCGTCGTCGTTCGGTGGTGTGCGCACGGGAAGCCAGTACGGCTCACGTTTCAACCTGAGAAGGTTGTGTGCCAAGGCGTAGTCAGGTACCCTATCTCCCACGACACAGACGGGCATCTGAGGTTTGGTCGTTTCTATAATTGACAACCCCTTCGAGTCGAGAAGCTCCTCGATCCCAATCCGAGTGATATTGAGGGGCAGATGATTCAGGACATTGGTAGACCCCACAATCTGTGCGACCTCTTCAACTCGGAGTTCACCGCGCTGCACCATCTGTTCAACGGTCCTGGGGGCGTGGTCCCCCTTCCGAAAATACTTGTAGAGTAGGTCCAACAGATGCTCGTCAGTGGGCTCGATACGAGACTGGCGTATTTCGATTTCAATCGAATCCTCCACCTGATGGATAATGCTCTGATTTCCTCGCGCCCCTAGGGCCGATGCCAGTCCCGAATCTACCAGTCCGAAGCGCCCGTGGAAGAAAACGCGAGCAAGTAGTGGAAACGATTCTAGGTCCATATCCGCCACCCAAGTTTCGCCAAAGCTAAGCAGCGCCGACTTGAGGGGAGTTTCCGAGAAGCTGAGGGCCATTGAGTAGGACAGGATTGGATCGTCACCCGTGAGCTGAAAGGGGGACGAGGAGCGGAGTATCTGATTGCGGACACGCTTAGAGAGAGTATCCGGAGGGAGGGCTGAACCGACCACATCAGGATCAAACTTGTGGAGATGCTTCAGCCACACTGGCTCTATATACTCTCCATCCGTCGGGACGATGATCGTGTAATACCCTCCCCAGACGGAGCTCATCCTTCCCAGCAAGTCCAGAAGCGATTCTACCGCTGCATCTCTGTGGACAACTATTGCTCTCCGCCGCGGACGTGTATGGACCATAGCCCTGCGCCGCTCGAATTCAAACATCAAGGAAGCAGCAAGAACTACAGGTCTATCAAACATTGTCTAGGTACCGGCCCTTCACGGTCCCCAGTCTGAAGCTGGGCTTCTTGGGGCTCGAGACCGGCCGGGTCAGACCCCTCATCACCGTCACACCTAGAGATGAGTCCTCTTCGAGACGCAACTGAGAATGAAACAGAAAGGTAGATTGGATAGGACTCCAAGGTCCACTTCACCATGCCCAGGGAGATAGTCGTTGAGATTACTGTCTATGTGAGGGGCTCGGAGGCAGTCGATTTAGCAGGTCCAATCCACCTGACTTTCGCAACGGAGGACGACCGTCCTCTCAAGGGCCTCGCAGAGGGCATTGTCGATATCACGAAGCAGTTCTTCTCCTCTCTGGACTGAACTAGCGAGCTGCCCCTCCGCGAAAGTTGGGTGCGAAGGTTTATTCCCGCTACCTGCGGTGGCCTACGGGAGGATCTCTGATGTCATCGCGTCGGGCGCCCCTCCCCGGGGGGGGAGGTGGCTGGCGCGTTTTCGAGGGCCAGACCGACCAGGTGGGGATCCGTAACGGCGCTTTCCGCGCGGCGCTGCTAAGCCTCTTCGGATGGAAATCCTCCATATCAAATGGTCCCGTTCAGGCACGATTCACACTGGGCTCGAGGCGTAGCGGACTAACCCCTCTGGAATGATCCCTCGCCGAAAGCGCAATTGAGATATCATGTCTTTATGCAGGTACGGGCGAGAGAGTGCTGGGCTAGCAGCAAGAAAGGGAAAGGGGCCGTCACAGGCCTGGATCTCGCGCGCCGATCTGTTGTGAGTGAGACCCCTCTTCGCAAGGCTCTCAACTCTGTTCTAACTCTAGCGTTCGTAGGCACCTCAAATGGGG
>JBHIBK010000407.1:0-2093 GCA_046759065.1 Thermoplasmata archaeon
GAAGATCACAAGGAGAAAGAAGTTCCGGAAATTATTAGGGGCTTTCGAACCCCTTCGTCCCAAACGCGGAACGATCGTTACCGGTGAGGTCTTGCGAATCGACGAGGATGCCATCCTTCTGGATATTGGGGCTCAACAGGATGCCATCGTACCTCGCAAGGAGCTAGACAATTTCAGCGAGGATGATCTGGCGCAGATCCAGATGGGAGATCGACTACCGGTATATATTGTAAAAACTGCACGTTGGGGAGGCGATCTGGTTGTCTCCATCGAACGGGGCATGGCGCAGCAAGACTGGGATCGGGCGGAGGAGTACCTCTCCAACGGAGAGAGCATTGAACTCGAAGTGATCGGCGATAACCGAGGAGGAGTTCTGGTGAGGTTCGGCCAGCTGCGAGGGTTTGTACCCAACTCCCATCTTTCGCGGATTCGTGGACGCACACAGTCGCATAAAGCTGAATACAAGCGATCGCTTATCGGTTCCAATCTTCTTTTAAAGGTTATCGAGGTGAAGCCAAGACGTCGGCGGCTCATACTCTCGGCACATGAGGCACGCAAGGACCAACGCATGCGCCGCTTGCGGGAACTGCAAGTAGGCCAAGCGCTGGAAGGGCACGTCGTAAATCTGGTGGAATTTGGCGCCTTCGTCGATCTGGATGGGATAGACGGACTGCTCCACATCAGTGAAATAGGCTATCGCACGGATCTCGAAGATCCATACGGAGCACTTGAGATCGGCCAGCTAATCGAGGTGATGATCAAGGATATCGATGTTGAGCGTGAGCGAGTGAGCCTTACCCGCAAGTCTCTATTGGCCAGCCCATGGGATTCCGCCGCCAGCAACTACAAGGTGGGGACTCTGGTCGAGGGCATCGTAACCAGCGTAGTGGACTTCGGAGCCTTTGTCCGGCTGGCCGATGGGATTGAGGGTTTGATCCACAAGAGCGAGATGGGAATTGTTAGCCTTGACGGGCCGTCCGCGGCAGTTCATGAGGGCGATCGGGTCTTGGTGCGGATACTAAGTATCGATGCCGGCGAACAGCGAATGAGCCTTAGCTTGCGGGACGTCACCTATGAAGATGAACAGGCATGGGGGAAAAGTCGAGCAGAGCGTACCAACGAAAGTGGCAGCAAGAGACAGATCATTTCCGAGAGGAAGCGATGATCGAGTTTTTGGAGATCCTGGAGGAGACAACGATAGAACAGAGACTCGCCGCACTCCTGAAATTCTTTGAAGAATCGGGTGAACTCACTGAGGGTGAACTCGTGAGGGTCATTCCTGAGCTGGAAGACGACATGGCACTGGAGGACCATGTCCGGGAGGCTCTGGACGCGGCGGAAATCTCGATTACCAGCGATGAGGAGGGCAATCGGAGGGCAGCAAATGGTGAGGCTCAGGATCGAGCAGATGCGTATCTGCCCCTATGGGTTGCACACCTCACAACGTCAGCCTCAGAAGCGATTGACTTTGGCGACCCAACCGGCGCATACCTCAGTCAGGTGGGTCAGATTCCGTTGCTGAACCACGATGAAGAAATCGATTTGGCGAAGCGAATCGAACTCGGAGCCAAGGCACGTCATGAATTGGCGCGTGTTTCTGCATCTTCCCAACGGCATCGCGAACTCCAGGCCATCGTTGAAGACAGCCTGGTCGCGCACGAGCATCTAATCTTGGCGAATTCCCGGTTGGTTATCAGCGTGGCAAAGAAATACAGGGGCCAAGGCATTCCCTTCCGTGACCTCATGCAGGAGGGCCATATCGGCATGATGCGGGCAGTCAAGAAGTTCGACCACCGACGCGGATTCAAATTCTCGACCTACGCCACCTGGTGGATCCGACAAGCCATCAGCCGCACCGTTTCTGACCAAGGCCGCACTGTTCGAATACCCGTCCATATGGGGGACAAAATAAGGAAAGTGCTGAGAACCCGTCACCGCCTAACGCAAAAGCTGGGGACGACTCCAAGCGTTGATGAGGTAGCCGATTCGATCGAAGCTAAACCGGAGGAAGTCAGGCGTATTCTCCGGTACTCCGAGCGAACAGCATCGCTTGATAAGCCTCTTGGCGAAGACAATGCTGCAAGCTTGGGCGA
>JBHIBK010000408.1:0-2090 GCA_046759065.1 Thermoplasmata archaeon
TGAAGAGATCGAAGCGGACCTGCGACAGGCGATATCCGATTTCCAGTCCGTGGGTCTTGAACCGCTGGGCTTCAGGGCGCCTTATCTTAGGTGGAATGAAGACCTCATAAGGGCCATCAGCAGCTCAGGATTGGCCTATGACTCGTCGCTCTCAATGTTCTGGGATATCGGAAAGGAGGACCTCGTCTCACACGGGGGAATCAAGAACCTATTGCACTTCTATTCTTCTGCATACGAACGGGACACGCCAGGTCTGCCCGCGATCGAAGAGGACATAGTGCGCCTGCCCGTCTCTCTTCCGGACGATGAGATTCTCATAGAACGGCTGATGGTGAGTCATCCAATGGATCTGTGCAACTACTGGCTGGATATGCTCAAGAGGTGCCACAAGAGATCTGAGCTTCTTGTGTTGCAGGTTCATCCGGAAAGATTCCCGATATGCGAGGACGCGTTGGCGCGCCTTCTCGAAGAAGTCAGGGGAAGAGACATCTGGGTCGCCAGCCTTGCGGAAATCGCTTCCTGGTGGCTCAAGAGGAAAGCCGTCAGAGTAAACGTAGACAGTGACTGGCGCATCGGTTACGAGAACCCTGATGGCATGGTCGTGAGGGTCTGGAACGAAACAAAGGAAACCGGAGATTTGGTTCCGAAGGAGTCCCTGATCCGCATGTCTCCCTCACATCCTCTGTACCGAAGGACTTTGGAACTGGGTTACATCATGACCGAGAACTCGTCTTCAGGGTTTGCGATAGATGAAAAGGTCGTGCGGGAAAGCGAAATCATCGAGATGGGCAGAGAGAAGGGACTTCTCCAGAAGAGTCTGTGGCCACATGGCCATCGCAGCGCTTTCTGTCTCACAGGGGACATCGATGCTCTCTCTGTCAGGGATTTCCTTGGAAGGTTTCTTTCTCGGAAATCGAGAGTTCCCAGGAGGGTTCCTAGTTGAGACTGGTTGACGATGTTGAGGAAGAGGACTGGCGGGATTTCGTACGGAGGAACCGGGGAGGAAACATCTTCCAGACCCCGGAGATGGCAGAGGTCTACAGAAGGACCGTCGGGTATGAGCCGATCTCGGCATTCGCGGTAGAGAATGGAGAGGTCCGTGGCCTCCTACTTGCACATCTGATTTGGAGCGGAAGGGGGATTCTGAGAACCCTCAGCACGAGATGCATACTCCAAGGAGGTCCTTTGTGCACTGAGCCGAGCTTCACTCCAGCGATTCTGGAACGACTGGATGGACTCATTGCCCGAAGGGCGCTCTTCACCGAAGTGAGGAATCTCCATGAACCAGGGAATCACGTCTCTCTCTATGAATCGGCCGGATACTCCTACGCCCCCCACCTGAATTACATCATCGATCTTCGTCAGGGTGAAAAGGATGTGTTGTCGAAGATGTCAAAGGGGAGAAGAAAGGGCATCGCTCGGGCCGAGAAGATGGGACTCGAAGTTGCTGAGGTTGAGACCGAGGGTCAGATACAGGACTTCTACGACATCGTGGCCAAGACGTATTCCAGTGTGGGCATACCGCTCGCGGACATCTCTCTGTTTCGATCCGCATTCAGGATACTCACACCGATTGACCGGGCGAGATTCCTTCTCTGCAGATCTGAGGGAGAGAACGTCGCCTGCAGGGCGGTCCTCCTTTTCGGGAAAACAATCTACGATTGGTACGCCGGGTCACTGGTGGAAGAAAGAGCGAGAAAGGCGGACGAACATCTCGTTTGGAACATCCTCAAACAGGGAATCTCCGAGGGCTTCGAGACCTTCGATTTCGGGGGCGCAGGACCTCCCGATGAGGACTACGGACCCAGGGAATTCAAAAGGAGATTCGGCGGGGAGATGATAGAGCCAGGCAGGTTCAAGAAAGTTTATAAAGCTAGGCTATTATCGTTCAGCAAGAGGATGTACCGTTTGCGTCGGAGACTGCTATGACGGGCAATCTTTCATTTGTGGTGAGAACGGCTTGCGATTGGGTTCTAACACAGGAAGCCACCCGAATCTGGTACCGACTTGACCATGTCCGAACTCAGATCCCGGATGCAGGCAGCGGAGGCGCTGGGCGGGGAAGCCCAAAAGTACGCCATCTACACGGA
>JBHIBK010000409.1:0-2090 GCA_046759065.1 Thermoplasmata archaeon
GATGGCAAGCCTGCATACTTCTCGGATTGGACCAGTTGGGCGTATGCTTTTCTCTTATCGGCGAACCTATCAGCTGTTCTTATGGCCTGAAGGTCGGGAAGATGCAGGGCCACTCCGTATTACTTCTGGACGCGCGAACCCTGGGCCCAGCCGAGCTCTTTTTCCACTATCAGCGTGTCCCCGTGGACATACTTGGCAAAGAGTCTTCGCTCTTCCTCGGTCAGGTTGCTGAACGTTACCGTTATGGTGATGGGGTCCTTCGTGTCCTCGGAGTAGAAGTCTTGAGGGCCATATTTGGCATCTGGCGCATAGAACAGCTCAAGCCCGCGGACGAAGGCCGACTTCCCTGATCCATTAGGCCCGAGCAGGACCGTCAAAGCCTCACAGTGAAGCGTCTCGTCGAGGATCGACCGAAACTTCCGAACTCGGACCGACTTGATGATCATCGTGGCGCGCTGCTTGCAAGGTTATAGAGGAGCGGGAGAAAACTAGCCGACCTTTGCGTATCTGTATTTATCCCGAATGTGAGCGTGAAAGAACTTGCCGTGTGACGGTGCTTCCATAAGTTTCACGTAGAGTGACTCCGCCACATCGAAGTACCGATAAACGTCTCCGCTCCGAAATTCGATCTCAAGCGTGGCAGATTTTGAGTCGTATCCGACGGAGATGAGGTTACTGGATTCAACAGGCTTCCTTATCATCCGTCCCCCTCGCAATTGTCTGTATAGATCATAGAGGAAGGCATGCCAGAAGTCACACTAGCACTGGGTAGAGCCTAGTTAGGGTCGGTCAGAGTAGGAGGGCAGTCCCTGACCTCGGCAGAGCGGAGAAAAGGCACGTAGCCAAGAGAGGCCCTAACTTGCCGGGCACTGCAAGGACGCCCAATCTCCCATGAACGTGCAGTGGGCGTCAAGGTATTCCTGCTAGCCGGCTGTTCCTCCCTTCATTGCTGCGCTGGATCGGGTCTGTGACCAATCTCCCATCGGTCCCGCCTGAGGGACACATCGATACATGCGGCCAGGTCCCAGGTCCCCTATTCTTCGTTCGAGGTGCGGCTCCCTGCGTTAGCGGGAAGCCCACAAGATTGAGCCGAGGGCGGCCTGGGAAGGGCAGCCTCAGTACGATAGTAAGGTCTCCTTTGCCTCTGAACACGGTAGACGATAGTGGCCAGGCGCCTGGCGGTGGCGATCTTGGCCGGGTTAGGCCCTGCTCTAGCCTTAATCCCGGCGTGGTAGCCGGCCAGTGTCGGGTCAGTCCGGATCGCCGGCCAGATGGCCTCCACCAGGGCCCAGCGCAGGTACTTGTTGCCCTGCTTGCTCAATCTCCCATGGTAGGTCCTCCCTCCAGAGGAATAGGTGGAGGGGACGATGCCCACGTAACTGCAGAACTTCTTCTCGTTGGGGAATCGGCTGATGTCGTCCACCTCATGGGCGATGAGGACAGCAAAGAACGTGCCGATCCCGGGGATGGTGTCCAGGAGCTTGACCCTCTCGTCGCCTCGTGCGAGCTCCTTCACTAGCCCATCACTCCGCCTGATCCGTTCCTCCAGCGTTTGATAGAGCGCCAGTTCCTCGTCAAGCCGGTCGCGGTCAGGACTCTTCACAGGGATGGTTCTGAGCCAGGTCACACCCTCGCGGCAGAAGATATCCTTGTAAGGCTGGGAGCGAACCAGCTCCGGGTAGCGGTCTAGCAGGCCCCGGACGCGGTTCTTCACCATGGTCCGGACCCGGACGAAGAACATCCGCTGCCGCAGGATGTTACGGACGTCTCGAGCGGCCTGGCCAGGCACATGGGCTTCGGGCAAGAGGTCGCAGCGCAAGAGGTGGGCCAACACCTCGGAGTCGATCTTATCGGTCTTGATCCTGGCCTCGGCGATGGCCTTCACCTTCAGAGGATGGGCCAGATGCACCTCGCCGACGAGCTCCTCAAGCACGTCGTACATGACGGTCCAGTTCCTGGTCGCCTCCAGTACGGCGGCAGTGTGGCCGTCCTGGCACGCCCCCTGCAAGAACTGTTCCACTGCTTCCCGGTCGTTGGCCACCCGACCTCGGGCTAGGATCTTGCCCATCTCATCCATGGCCGTCATGTAC
>JBHIBK010000410.1:0-2086 GCA_046759065.1 Thermoplasmata archaeon
ATTGACAGGCACGCGGACACGTGGCGCAAGAACAAGGTCGCGCTCTACTACATCGACGACGAGCGGTTCGAGAAGTACACCTTTCAGGAGATGAAATTCCTCTCCAACAGGTTCGCGAACGTTCTACGCAAGTACGGCATCAAGAAGGGCGACAGGATCTTCACGTTCGCTCCCCGCTCGCCTGAGGTGTACATCAGCATCTTCGGGATACTCAAGGTTGGCGCGATACCGAGCCCTCTCTTCGAGGCGTTCATGGAGGACGCGATACGCGATCGAATGCGGGACAGCGGGGCGGTAGCCATAGTCACCGCCGACTTCATGAAGGACAGGATACCGAGGAAGGACCTCCCCGCGCTCAAGCACGTCTTCGTCATCGACGCCGAGCAGGACGAGCTCGGCAAGGACGAGATCAGCTGGAAGGACGAGATGGGCTCCGCTTCGAAGCTCACGAGGGTCCAGTGGCTCAAGCGGGAGCACCCGCTCATCCTGCACTACACGTCCGGCTCGACGGGCAAGCCGAAGGGCGTGCTTCACGTCCAGAACGCGATGATCGGGCACATGCTCACCGCTCGCTGGGTTCTCGACCTGCACGAGGACGACATCTACTGGTGCACATCCGACCCCGGCTGGGTTACTGGCACGTCATACGGCATGTTCGGTCCCTGGCTCAACGGGGTCTCCAACGTCATCCGCGGCGGGCGGTTCAATCCCGAGAGCTGGTACTGGACCATCGAGGAGCTCGGCATCACGGTCTGGTACAGCGCACCCACCGCATTCAGGCTGCTCATGGCGGCGGGAACGGACACCACCGAGAAGTACGACCTCAGCAGCCTTCGGTACATAGTCAGCGTCGGTGAACCGCTCAACCCAGAGGTCATCCGCTGGGGGTGGGAGGCCTTCGGCGGTCGCACGATACACGAGAACTGGTGGATGACGGAGACCGGTCACATGCTCATCGCCAACTACCCGACGATGGAGGTTCGGCCTGGCTCCATGGGAAGACCTTTCCCTGGGGTCGAGGCCGCTATCATCGACAACGAGGGCATTGTTCTCCCGCCGAACGAGATCGGGAACCTCGCCATCAAGAAGGGCTGGCCCGGCATGATGCGCAAGATATGGAAGAACCCGAAGAAGTACAACTCCTACTTCGAGAACGACCCCTGGTTCCTGAGCGGGGACTCAGCCTACATGGACGAGGACGGCTACTTCTGGTTTCAAGGAAGGATAGACGACGTCATCAAGACCGCCGGCGAAAGAATCGGTCCCTTCGAGGTGGAGAGCAAGCTCATCGAGCATCCGGCGGTCGCGGCGGCGGGCGTCATAGGGAAGCCAGACCCCATAAGGGGAGAGATTATCAAGGCCTTCATCCAGCTCAGACGAGGTCGCAAACCCTCGGAGAGGCTGAAGAAGGAGATCACGCAGTTCGTCAAGAAGGGGCTTGCCGCACACGCCATCCCGCGCGAGATCGAGTTCAGGGACAAGCTGCCCATTACCAGGAGCGGGAAGATAATGCGGCGCGTTCTGAAAGCGTGGGAGCTCGGTCTCCCGACTGGTGACCTGTCCACGATGGAAGATTAGGACCATTACTTTCGCAAACTTGATTTGTCCGGCACGATTGTGGGTTCAGCGGGACAGGTGTACTGCAATTGACTGAGGTGCCAGAGGTTCAGCCACAGAAGCTCGGCGTCCTGGACAAGTACCTTACGGCTTGGATATTCATCGCCATGGCCTTTGGCGTAGGAATTGGCTATGTCTTTCCGGACCTCGCCGACATCCTGGACTCCCTCCAGATCGCGGAAGTGTCTCTTCCGATAGCCATCGGTCTGATCGTGATGATGTACCCGCCTCTGGCCAAAGTCAGGTACGAGGAGCTCTCCGCTCTCGTCCGAGGGAAGGAGGCGAAGAGGATGTTCACCGC
The DNA here is from genome assembly GCA_046759065.1 of Thermoplasmata archaeon. Lineage (GTDB taxonomy): Archaea > Thermoplasmatota > Thermoplasmata > RBG-16-68-12 > JAGMCJ01 > JAGMCJ01. The sequence goes on from JBHIBK010000410.1 coordinate 1,919, forward strand.
CTCTCTGACGCTCAACTACCTGGTTGGGCCCTTTCTCATGTTCGGTTTAGCCAGTCTGCTTCTCCCAGACCTCCCCGAGTATCGGATCGGTGTCATCATGATTGGCATTGCCAGATGCATTGCCATGGTCATCGTCTGGAACATACTTGCGAAGGGCGACAGCGAGTA
>JBHIBK010000411.1:0-2080 GCA_046759065.1 Thermoplasmata archaeon
CGATGGTCTTCCTTAGATTGTTCGTGGGATAAGTATGATGCGAAAAGAGGAAAGCAGGAGGATTGACCGCCCCAACCTCATTGGCGGTGTAGTTGTCGCGCTGGTTTTGATAGGCCTCCCATTTGGCACTTATCTTTACCAGACCAGTATCAGGCCCGAGCAAATGGCGCAGCAGAACATGATTGAAATCTTGGCTTACAGGGAAGAGGCCGGCGGTTGGACCCTTGACAAGATAGAACTCAGCAAGGGAGAGACGTACACTATCAAGCTTCTGGCAATCGATGTTTCGCATGGTTTTGAAGTTGACGGATTCAACATCAGCGTAGTGCTCATTCCAGGTCATCCACAGGAGGTCACGATTACTCCGATGGAGACGGGGTCATTCGAATTCCGTTGCACGATCTACTGCAGCGAACTTCATTCATCCATGAGAGGGACCATCGTCGTCGCGTAGGTGATGCATCTCCTGAGTGGGTCGTGGCCGTGGAAACTCTCGTTCCTTTGTGGCGGCAGGAATTCCCAATAGCTCGAAGGGTCTGGATTCGGAGACCGCTCATAAGAATCCTGATGTCTTCTTGATTTATTGGTGCGAAGCTCCTCGCGGTATTCCTTTGGTCTTCGCGACTTGAGCGCAGAACCGATCTCGGACGATGCTCAAAGTTCCAGCTTGTTGACCCAATCCGGGATTATGCCACCCTCGACCTCATCGTACTGCGGCCAATAGGGCTTGATGTCAATCACGGGAGTACCGTCCAAGATGTCCAAGCCTTTCACTGTGATTCGGTTTCCTTCATGACCTATCAGTCCCACAGTCGTATTGGCGATCGGATTCGGCCTTTGAGGGCAGCGACATGCAAAGATGCCCACGATAGGCACTTCCGGGTTCCCCTGCGGACGATGGGTTATGACATGCTCCTCAATCTTGTCCATCCAGAAGACAATGATCACGTGAGAATAGTCGTCTATGCCGTCCAATGCCTCGGTGAATTCCTCATCCACTATAATCTCTGTGATCTCTTCGGCGAAGTTCCCGAACCGCGGTTCCTTGACATTGTTCTTCGCGAACCCGATAGGTCTGAGATTGATTTCCTTCATGGTCCTCGCAACTCCATGCTAATCATTCTATTTGAATTGTTTGAGTCTTGCTTGGTGCTGGATGTCCACTCAGAGGTCTTTGCTGGCAAAATTGTTGCGGAAATCGTTAAGGTTGACGAATCGCTTAGCCGCTCGGAGGCGGGTTCATTGGATGAGGCATTTAGTGTGATAGGCGAGATACTTGGGGGTGGCAAAGTCTTCGTTCTCGGAACATCAGGGAAGGAAGGCCCATGGGTCGCATCCGCATACTTCGCTGAAGAGGGGACGAGAATCTATTGCCTCCTCACTCACGGGACAAGGACACTCGAAAACTCGAAGAACAATCCTAGTATCGCATTCTGCGTTGATCGGCAGGTTCCAGACAAGTTCTTGCAGGGTCGAGGAATCATAGAACCGCTCCCGGATGAGAGCGAGGAGAAGAAGAAAGGGGAATCCCTCTTGCTGAAGAAGATACCTGAGATTGCTGGATTCATGAAAGAGCCCACTTATACCATTTGCAGGGTGACTCCGAGTGAGCTCTTTGTCACCGACTTCTCAAGAGGATGGTTTCCCGCGAAAGTGGTCGAAGTGGAATAGCGCCATTTCTTTGGGAGCGAGACTCGAGGACTGCGGGACTAAGTTTCACGCGCTGCGGTGGTCCCCTATCCCGAAGCGACTCTGGGAGGATCCAATGGATAAGCCGAGCGGCATAATGAGCGGCAAGGTCTGCATGGTCACGGGCAGCAATTCCGGGATAGGGAAGGTGACCGCCCGCGAACTGGCGAGGATGGGAGCCATCGTAATCATGGTCTGCAGGAGCAGGGACCGCGGAGAAAGGGCAAGAAAGGAGATCATCAGTGATACCGGAAACGAATCGGTCGAACTGATGATGGCGGACCTCTCTTCCCTGCAGGCCGTTCGTGAGCTCGCGGCCGATCTCAAGGAGAGGCTCGCTCGGCTCCATGTGCTCGTCAACAACGCCGCGCTTTGGCCCACGAAGCGGTCG
>JBHIBK010000412.1:0-2072 GCA_046759065.1 Thermoplasmata archaeon
AGTCCGCGGACCTCTGGACCAGTTCATCGAAACGCCCCCCATAGTAGGCCCCCAGCGCTCCCAGGATGACCTGGGAGATGACCGTCAGCAGGGCGGCCGCGGCACCAAAGGCCAGGGCCACTGGAGCCCCCCACAGGAGCCCGATAAGCAGGTCACGACGGAGGGAGTCGGTACCCGCAAAGCCGTATACCCTCCCGTAGTTCAGAAGCCTCGCAGCCACCGTGTCCGTTGAATTGAAGGCGAAGGCGGTGATCTCCAGGCTGTATCTCCCCTTCAAAGTCTTTGCAGTCGCCGGATCCATCATGCCCGACGCCTGTTCAGCATAGAGGGCCACATGGGGCCGGACGATCTCCACCGGTTCCGCGCCAAGTCCTAGGGCCCAGGTATTGACCCTGCTCTGGACATCCCCTGAGGCTGAAAACTGGATCGTCTCCGTACCCTTCCTTGGACTGCTGCTGTATACAGTAAGGGTCTGGCCGTCAGGCCGTCGCCAGATGGCCTCAACAATGGGTGGCTTGCCGGACCAGTTGGTCTCGAGCTGCATGACTATGTCCTGAGGAAACTGGTCGAAGTCGAACTGCCATCTAGCCCGAAGGAAAATGGTCGTGAGGGCGGTCGAAGTGTTTGACTGGCCAAACGCGAAGTCACCCTGGTTGATAATAATATTGCGGGCGAGCTTCTGGTCTGTAAACATGTCTACCCACTCGGGAGCTGCGTTTCTGGGATTGTCGGTCCAGGCTGCTACGTTCCCCCAGGCCCGGACGACATCGTAGGGGGCGATGATGGGCACCGCAACGACGACGACTATAAGCAGCAGGAGCAGTGTTGTACCTACGAGGCCCGACTTCGTCCTCAGGGCCTCCTTGACGGCCTGACGCGTTCCGATAATGGGACCCATTGCCATGTGTGGCTACCTCCTGCCCAGCGCTCGGATTCTCGGATCCAAGAGGCTGTAGATGACGTCAAGGACGAAGATCGTAGCCACAAAGAGATAGGCGTAGATTATGGTGAGGGCGATGATGGTTGGAGGGTCGGTGTTCACTATGGCCTCGAAGAAGAGACGCCCGAGTCCAGGCCAGTTGAAGACCAGTTCTGTAATGATGGCGCCCGTCCAAGAAGCTATCAGCGCCAGAGCCACGGAGGTGACGATGGGCGGTGACGCGGCCCTGAGCACGTAACGGTTCAGGACCACACTCTCCGGAAGTCCCTTAGCACGCGCCGCATGGACGAAGTCTTCGTCCATTATCTGCAGGACAAGGTTTCGCGTGATGTAAGCCCACCCACCGAAGGTGGCAAAGACCCAGGTGAGGAGAGGCAGAGCCAGGTGGTACATGCGATCGAGGAAGTTGCCCCAGGGATCCTGCGGCGCGGGGGCGCTTACAAAGCCACCAGGTGGGAAGATTGGGAAGGCGAAGGCAAGAAGCAGGATGAAGAAGATCCCGAAGACCCACGCAGGGACCACAAGCGTTGTGACGGCAAAGACGGTCATTCCACGGTCGAAGGTGGTCAGGGCCTTGCGGGCCATCCAGAGGCCGATCCAGATGCCCAGGGCCGCCGCCGCGACTGTCCCCGTTGTGAAGAGTAGGACTGTCCGTGGCAGTCGGTCCATGATAATCGTCACAAGCTTGAGGGATCCAGTCCCGTAGGTCCCCTGAGCCTGTCCTAAATTCAAAGTCAGGGCATCGAAGGTTTGTCGGAACGATTTGGTAATGAAGGGTTGGTCCAAACCGCGCGCATGGATCCTCCTCTGAACGGTCTGGTTGAAGATTTCCATCCGCTCTTCGGGTGGCAGGCGCTGGAAAGCCGGGTCATTGGCAAGCTCTTGGCTCACCGCAAGGCGTATTTCCTGGATGAGGATGTTATCGATCAGCCCGCCTTGGTTCGCTATGACAACGACAGCATAGGTCGCAATGGCAAGCGTAATGAGCAGGAAGAGGCCCCGCTTAGCCAGATAGACGCCAACTCCCATCAGAATACGATACTTGCTTAATCCATATAATCCTTTTCCCAGAGCTCGGCGAGACCTTCAGGATAAGCTCAGGTTAAAAGTTGGAGGAACCCATCCCCCGTTG
>JBHIBK010000413.1:0-2066 GCA_046759065.1 Thermoplasmata archaeon
GAGTATCCCTCGAAGTATGGAGTGGTTGTTCTCTCAGGGGGCAACATCAAGAAGATCGTTGAGAAGCCAGAGGAAGAAATGAGCAACCTCATCAGCACCGCCATATGCAGTTTCGAACCTTCAGTCTTTGACATGCTGGATTCACTCATGAAGGAAGGCAAGTACAACATAACCGATCTCATCCAGATCCTCGTATCTGAGGGAAACGTGAAAGGGATATTCACCACCGGGATGTGGGCGGACGCGGTCTACCCCTGGGACATTCTCAAGGTCAATTCCACGGCCCTGAACAAGCTCACCGAGGAAAAGGCGGGGACAATTGAGAGCGGCGCAACGCTCAAAGGGCCAGTCTCGGTCGGAGAAGGTTCCGTCATAAGGTCGGGGAGCTACATCTCCGGTCCGGTCGTGATCGGGAAGGGCTGTGATATCGGGCCCAACGTGTGCATATATCCTTCTACTAGCATAGGTAACAACGCGAGGATAGGACCGTTCAGTGTGATAGAACACAGCGTTCTGATGAGCGACGTCAGCTTGGGACCTGGATCCCATCTGTCCAACTCTGTCGTAGGACCTGGGTGTCTGTTCTCTTCTCGGTTCAGTGGCACCAGCGGGTCCACCGTTTTCGTCCATGAGGGAGAGACGCACGAACTTGCCAGTGTCGGTTCGTTCATAGGTGAGGATTCTGTGATTGGGAGCGGAGTGGTTGCCGATCCCGGTACCATCGTGGGTGCCAGGTCGAGGATAAGCTCTCTGGCAAAGTTGAGCGGGCGTCTGCCTAACGATAGCATAGTGGTCTAGGATGTGCGGAATAGTTGGATATACTGGATATAGAAGGGCTCAGCCCATACTTCTCGATTCTCTGAAGAAACTCGAGTATCGTGGATATGATTCGGCAGGGATAGCTGTCTGCGGAGAGGAGCTCGAGCTCCATAAGACCAAGGGGGAGATTGCCGAACTGGAGAAGAATCTCCCTGAGATCGATGGCATGGTCGGAATAGCCCACACAAGATGGGCAACGCATGGAAAGCCCAGCAAGGAAAACGCCCATCCCTTTTTGGATTGTAAGAAAAGCATTGCGCTGATTCACAATGGCATCATCGAGAACTACTTGGAGATCAAGGAAAAGCTCATTGAGGAGGGTCATGAGTTCACATCGGACACGGACACCGAGGTCGCGGTCCATCTCATCGAGAAGTACTATGAGGGTGACCTGGAAAAGGCCATGCTGAAGGCCCTGCACGACATCGAAGGATCATATGCGTTCGTGGCGATAAACTCGAACGAGAAAGGCACGGTTGTTGTAGCCAGGAAGGAGAGCCCACTGATTCTGGGTAAAGGGAATGACGAGAACTTCGTCGCTTCGGACATACCCGCCCTGCTGAAAGAGACCAACAAGATAATGCAACTTCACGATGGCGAGGTGGCGACCCTCACCCCCAAGTCCATCAAGGTCGTGGATCTGGACGGGAACGAGGTAGAGAGGGAATGGAAGACCATCACCTGGAACGTTGAGGATGCCGAGAAGGGCGGGTTCGAACACTTCATGCTGAAAGAGATTTACGAGACACCGGAGACCATTCACAACACTCTCTTGGGCAGGGTATCGGACCTGGAGTTTGCACCCACCCTCCACAACGATTTCTCGAGCGTGAAGATGGTTGCTTGTGGGACATCCTATCATGCCGCCCTTACTGGCAAATACATATTCGAAGAGATTGCGAACATCCCCACAACCGTGGAACTGGCCTCCGAATACCGGTATTCTTCTCGGGCCCGTGAGAGGCCGCTGACGATTCTTATCAGCCAAAGCGGAGAGACCGCAGACACTCTTGGTGCGAGCAGGGAAGCGAAGCTGAGGGGCTGCCCCGTTTGGGCAATCACCAACTACATGGGTAGCTCTCTTGCGAGAGAGGTTGGAGAAAGGAATGTCCTCTACACGCGTGCCGGGATTGAGATTGGGGTTGCGGCCACAAAGACCTTCACGGCCCAGCTCATCGCGCTTTACCTCGCAGCCCTGCAACTCGCTTCTCAGAGACATGCCAAGACCTTAGACCAGATAAGAAGGA
>JBHIBK010000414.1:0-2057 GCA_046759065.1 Thermoplasmata archaeon
AGTCTCCCTGTTTATCTCGGTCTTGATGGGTTCCGCGTGCTCAAGCCCCAGCTCGGACCACAACGACTCCTCTTTCTCGACGACATCATGGTCCACTCTGGAACCGATGAGAAAAGTCCTACACTCGAATTCGGAGAGCGAGCTCTCCACGAGCTTGGCGAACTTCGGGATCTCGACCATGAGACCCTCACAGAGAGAGCACGACCCGCCTTGAGCGATGTTAAGCCCTTCGCGAACCATTGTTCCCCGCTCAGAATTCGTGAAGCCGCTGCCCACGCGGCCGAAAAGCCGCCCGAGACAGGAATCGCACATGGCCCCTTCCTTCAGATGGGCCTCAAGGTTGGCGGCCCTCGCCATTCCGATTATCTCTCGTCTGATGTCGTCCATTGCCGAGTCCTTCCAAAGAGACTGGTTCGATATAAGTATGTTTCCGAGTTCGTGATTTCTGACCAGTACATATCATCTGCGGCTCCCGAGAAAGCCCACGCTAGCGACCAACACGAAAGCCCAAGGCTGAACTCCTGCTCCCTGCAGCAGCGGAGTCAACGGGATTTCGGAATGCTACTTGCTAAGGAATATCTCGATGCTTGACACGTTGGCGGTCCGACCTTCCTCTCCAGTGAGCTGCTCCGTGGAGATCTGAATGTCCTTTATCTTCGTATCCTGCACGAACCTGTTCTTGACTATCTCAGCAACGTCCACAGCTGTGCTGATGCTCCTTCCGCGGGCTTTGATGATTACTTCGTCTGTCCCCGTGTTGAACTGCGTTACGACTGCAAGGACATAGTTCATGGTCGGTTTTCTTCCAATGTACACTGTGTTTTCGTCTGCCATATCTTCCTCCCCCTGTTAGGTTATTGTTGATTGACCTGTTCCGTATTTATAGTTTGCTCCATATTGATATTTCCCCAGCCAGTCATCCAGTGATTTGTGGAACCCCGCACTGTAGGGACCTTCTCTCTGCGCGAAAACGCCCTGGAAATCTATTTATACTGGCGGGCAAATTATACTTATGGATGCCTAAGCAAAAGAAAGGTGAGGGGTTCCATTCGGCGGCAGGGCTCATTCGATATTTCGATCAAGAGGATGACAAGGCGCTGAAGGTATCTCCGTGGCTCGTTGTGGGGATGGCGATCGCAACCGCCGTCGTCGTGGAAGCCGCCAGGTATTTCTACTAGGCCTCTGCGATTCGGATCTACTTTTCTGGCTCGGACTTCGAATCCGTGCGAATCTCATTATCTGACGCGATAATCGTCACGGAAAAGTTATTAACGGAGCTATTGTCCACGTGCTAGGTGAACACATGGGTGGATACGTAACATACCTGGAAGTGCGCTTGAGTCCCAACAGCGCTCAGCCCGAGCACTTGACAACGGAACTGAAGGGTCAGGGCTGGATGCCCGTTTGGGGTAGGTATGACTATGCCTACCACTGGGATGAGACCTGGAACTGGCAGAACGAGAACGAGTATTGGCAGACGGTGCAGCAACTCCATGAAGTTCTGCGCAGGTACAACGTGCACTATTCGTTGAGAACGTACGAAAGAGGAAAAGAAGACTTTTGGGTCGGCGGGTATCCATAGATACCCCCTTTTCCTCCCCTTTTTCTTCTAGTCAGGCAAGGGTAACCTAGACCTACCCTGTTGGAAGTCGCAACCGGTCCAAAGAGGTTCTGAGTTTGCTCTCTGCCCTCGTTGGTCTGGCGTTGGACGTCGTCCGCATATCCGGAGGTGAGATATACCAGTCTCAGATTTCCTTCACGTAGGTGGCCATGCCGAACTCTTCTCCCGTGTCACCGCTCCTAGTCTTGACCACGGTCTCCACACGGAATCCCATTCTCTCATAGAAAGCTCTCGATTTCTCATATGGCTCGTACTCGGTCTCCGCGGCCACGGTCTTCACTCGGATTTCTTCGGTGCCTGCGCTTCTCAGCTCCCTTTCCGCCGCCAGAAACAGCTCTGATCCGATGCCTCGTCTGTGAAATCCGGGAGCGACCCCAATCCATTTGATCTCGGCCTTCTCGCTACTCGATGAGCTGAGGATGAAACCGACGATCCT
>JBHIBK010000415.1:0-2050 GCA_046759065.1 Thermoplasmata archaeon
TCACCACCAGCCGCCACGGGCTAAAGAAGCGGAGTAGGCTGAAGTAGAGGGCGTGCGGGGTGGGAAAGTGCAAGTGAACGATCTGGATCTGCTTGCGTTTGAGAAAGGTCCACAGTTCGTGTAGGGTCAGAAGCAGATAGACCCAAAAAGCTACAAAGCTTTTCACGGCAGCACCAGGGACGTACATGCCGCGAAGGTAAATCTCATACGTCTGTTCGCGCTCGCCAGCGGTCAACGGAGTAATCCGGTCACTGTCGCCGGGTTCTAGAAGAAGAACCTTGTGGCCACGGTTGCTCAGACTTTCTCGGAGTTGCCGGACGAAGGTCGTGACCCCACCGATTTCGGCCATGTGAAAGGGGACGACTTGCAGGATATTCATTCGTTGTTGGCGGTCATTCCGCTGTGGTGGGGATGCCAATGCGCTAGCACCGACTCCCGGCGTGGTCAGACCGGACATGATCCCAACCTCTCCCTCTGTTTCTGCGCAGCTCCGACTCGACCGTAGCGGGGGCCAAGGCTTACCAACACTAAGGTTAGGGCGCAAAGCTGCATACGCCAGACAAAGAGGCATAGCAATCAAGGCTCCAAGCGCATAACCCGTCCAGGCCAGAATCTATGGAACTTGCTCAATAATAAGGGCATAGAACGGTAGCCCGGCCGGCCGGCCGGGCACATGAGCGGATGGCGCAGCGATGCGGCAAAACCTTGCAGGAAGGAGCGAGAATAGTTCCCATTCGGCCGAACCCACTGGTTGGGTGAGTGCCTCTCCAGTCAAGCGGTATCCCATTAGTTCTTGAGCCTGGATTCAGGCTCACCTGAGGAGAGCTGTAATGTGTTGTTAAGCAGCCACTTAGAGTCTTCCAGAAGGGACTCCTGATGTTTGCTCGATCGAGTACGGGAAGGGGGCGAAGGAACAACGCATGCCGAACGGCACGCTAGGTGCTTTATTCCTAGGCTTGCAGCAGAAACCCGCAACAAGGGGACGTTTACTCTGTATCAACTTTCCGCATGCAAGCGGAACTGAATGGGGGAATGTGATATGCGCTCTGCACTCATAACGGGGGGGGGCAGGATTTGTTGGTTCTCATTTGGCGGAGGTCCTCCTGGAGCGGGGCTACAGCGTCTGGGTGATCGACGATCTCACGACAGGGGGTGTGGAGAACATTGAGCACCTCAAAGGACGCCGGGGATTCTCCTACGTATTCGATACCATCTTCAGCAAGCCCTTGATGGCGGAGCTTGTGGATCGAGCCGATGTGATCTTTCACCTCGCGGCGGCTGTGGGCGTAAAGCTGATTGTCGAGAATCCAGTCAGAACCATCGAAACGAATATCAAAGGGTCAGAAATCGTTCTGGAGCTAGCCTCCAAGAAGCAGAAGAAGGTACTTCTCACTTCCACCTCGGAGGTGTACGGGAAAACCAATCACCCCCTCTTTAACGAGGAGAGTGATTTAGTTCTGGGGGCTACCTCAAAATCGAGGTGGTGTTATGCCGCGTCCAAGATTGTCGATGAGTTCTTGGCGAAGGCATACTGGAAAGAAAAAGGATTGCCAATCGTCATTGCTCGTCTCTTCAACACGGTTGGACCGCGTCAGAGCGGACGCTACGGCATGGTGCTGCCTCGCTTCGTACGGCAAGCCCTTCTGGAGGAGCCGATTACCGTTTATGGAGACGGCAGCCAGCGCCGATCTTTTACGTGGGTAGGCGACACAGTTCGGGCGCTGATTGGTTTGTCGGAGCACCCGGAAGCGGTGGGAGAAGTCTTCAATATCGGCCACGGCAAGGACATTTCAATCCTTGAGCTTGCCAAGCTGGTCAAGGAGATGACCGGAAGTAAGTCGGACATCGTCTTCATTCCCTACGAAGAAGCCTATGAAGAGGGCTTTGAAGACATGCAAAGAAGGCTGCCGGACATCTCGAAGATCGGGAAGCTCATCGGCTACCAGCCCACGCTTGACCTGGGGGGAATTCTCGAACGGATCATCGCCTACTACCGGGCGAAGCTCGAGGGTGAGAGTGAGGTGCGCGTAGTTAGCGCGACTTGATTCCT
>JBHIBK010000416.1:0-2043 GCA_046759065.1 Thermoplasmata archaeon
CGGAATAGTCAATCGGACACTCTACGATGACAGGACTGCCCAGGGCAAAGGCCTTCTCCAGCGTTGGAATGAGCTCTCTGGCGGAGTTTACGCGGAGTCCCTTGGCTCCATAGCTTTCGGCGTACTTGACGAAATCCGGATTCCCGAAGTCCATGGCAAAACTGGGGTATCTGTAGGTTGACTGCTTCCATTTGATGAAGCCGTAGGCCTCGTCGCTGAGAATCAGCACGACGACGTTGAGACCCAGCCGTACCGCTGTCTCCATTTCCTGGGAGTTCATCATGAAGCCTCCGTCGCCGCATACGGCTAGAACCCGTCTTTCTGGGTGAACCAGCTTGGCGGCCATGGCGCTGGGAAGCCCGGCCCCCATGGAGGCCAGGGCGTTATCGAGCAGGAACGTCCCGATATGGAAGGTCTTAAAGTGCCTGGAGAACCACAGCTTGTAGATCCCGTTGTCCAGACAGAGGACATCCCTCGGGCTCAGCACCTTCTGGCAGTCGGCTACGATCCTTCTGGGACGGGGCGGGAAGGCATCGTCATCAGCTCCTTCGACGAAGAGCATTTCGTCGAGCTGACCCTTGATTTTCTCGCAATAGGCGCCGTCATAGTGGTAGGAGTCCAGCTCACCTAGCAGCAGATCCAGGGAGGTGGCGATATTCCCGATGAGTTCGCAGGTGGGAAAGTAGTAGATATCGTGGTATGCCGGAGTGAAATCGATATGGAGAATCCCCTTGTCCAGGTCGTGATTCCATACGCTCGGCGGGTATTCCACGGTGGAATAGCCTACGGTGATAATCAGGTCGGCCCTGTCCACAACGCAGTTCACGTAATCGTGCTTGTGGATTCCGAAGGAGTAGAGGGAGTTCCTGTGGTCGTCTCCTAGCGCCCCTTTCCCGAGCTGGGTGTGGATGACGTAGAGGTTGGTCTGGTCACAGAGCTTTCTCAGACTTTCGCGGACATGGTGCCTCTGCGCCCTGCTTGAGACGATGATGATCGGATCCCTGGCGGTCCTGATTAGCTCGGCTGCCGTCCTGACGGCTTCAGTGTCGGGTGCCGGCCTTCGAATCCGGATCGCCTTCTGGGGCTGATAGATCTCCTCCACCTTTTCCGTAAGGATGTCCTCTGGAAGCTCTATGTGGCAGGCCCCCTGTCTTTCCGCGGTGGCCTCCTTGAACGACTCTCGAACCTCCTTCGGTATGCTCTCCGGGCTCCGAATCTGGACGGTCCGCTTGGTGATCGGCTGCATCATATGGACCACGTCCAAGACCTGAAAATTGGCCTGCCAGTTCTCGCGGATTCCCTTCTGCCCGGTAATGGCCAAGAGGGGCATGCCGCCAAGTTGGGCATGGGCAACCCCCGTCACCAAATTGGTGGCACCGGGACCCAGGGTGGCGAGACAGACGCCCACTTTGCCCATCAGCCTTCCGTAAGTGGCCGCCATGAACGCCGAGGACTGCTCATGGCGGTTGACGATCACCTTGATATTCGAGGTCCGCAGGCTTTCGAGAAGGTGCAGGTTCTCCTCGCCTGGAACGGCAAAGACGTACTCGACCCCCTCTTCTTCGAGGCACTTGACAAACAGATCCGAAGCTTTCATGATCTGCCTCGATCTCGGTCTAAGTCCCGAGGCTCACTGATGCTCATAGACATTCACGGCCTTGACGTTCACGAATTCCTTGATGCCGAACTTTGAAAGCTCACGTCCAAGACCGCTCTTCTTGATTCCACCGAAGGGCATCCGAGGATCGGATTTCGTCATGGCATTCACGAACAGCGTGCCCGCCTCGATGCGCTTGGCGACCTTCATGCCCCTCTCAAGGTCCCTGGTCCACACGCTCCCTCCCAGGCCAAACTCCGTGGAGTTGGCCACCCTGATGGCCTCGTCCTCATCCTTGACCGTGATGATGGGTGCCACGGGGCCGAAGACCTCCTGGGACACGACCTTCATATCGGGTCTCACGTTCGTCAGAAGCGTGGGCTGGTAGAAGTAGCCCTTCCTCTTCAGGCGCTTCCCGCCTGTCAGCACCTTGGCCCCCTTGCTTA
>JBHIBK010000417.1:0-2041 GCA_046759065.1 Thermoplasmata archaeon
ATTACGTGAAACGTGAACTCGTCAGAGCGGCAAGGCCGGCGCTCCTGGGGCTCGCGTCGGAAGAGATGGCGAAGACGAGATGGAGACTGGAGGAGGCAGCGACATGAAGCCCTTCTGGAAGTCTAAGACTCTATGGGTCAACATCGCCGCGGCGGCATTCATTATCGCCGAGGTGCTGAGCGAAGCGGAGATCGGCATCCCCCTGGAGGTCCAGGCGATCATCCTCGCCGCCAGCAACGTGGTGCTCCGCAAGGTCACGCGGGAGCCGATCATCTTTAACCTTACCGAGCCGGAAGACTTGACGCCCCTATGAAGGGGCTTGGAAGCCCCATCGTGCACACGTTTTCAGCGTGGTGTCTCTTCCGCCTCACTGGATTTTCTTCTAAAAATGGATGTTCCACGTTCACTTCTGCGGAACCACATATCACTTTGTTTCGACTCTGCCTTGGCCACATCCGTGGGTGCCGCCTCGCCTGCGGGACACCATTCTATGCTCGGGTTCTTGGTCGGACGCCACTGGGTCACGAAGAGCTTCCCGGTTTCCTCAATCCAACTCCTAGACCCGGAGTTAAGTCCACTCAGGAAATCCTTCTTGAAAATGGCATTCACCCTGATCTCCTTGTTTTCATTGTAGAGACCTATGACTTTTTCGTCTGCTCCTCGGGATGTCCCATCTTGGAAGTCATGTGGGACAGTCAACCTTCTTCTGCCACTTCTATGGGTAGGATTGGGCTCATCGGAGTCGGCGATCCATATATGGGAAGAGCCAAGTCTGGGTTGATATACTATCTTGGCCTGTTCGATTACTAGGGGCATCTCCTCATATTTCCCAGAATCGTCACTTAACATCCTCATTGTATCCGATCTTCCGCTGCCGATTTTCCATTCTGTGGATAATGATTTCAGACTTTCCATGACTTTAGATCCTATGCCGCGCGTATCAGCCAGCACCTCGAGGCTGCTCCATGGCCGATTATCATAGATGATCCCCTTCCCCGCGCTAGGGATCATCCAAATCTGGGAGAATCCTGCATTGTTCACTATGTCCAATGCATTGGCTTCTAGTTCTGTGGTAAAGGGGATTCCATCATAGATGCCTGCGCCTTCCTTCATTTCGATCACCCAGCCACGCTCACTGGGATCATATCTTCCGCCTAGTTCCGCATGAACCATATCGTCAAAGGACTGCCAGATAGATCTTTCTAGGTGTTCTCGGCACTTGACTAAGACCTTCCTTCCCTCGCGACTCTCCTCGAAAACAAAGGTGTCCATGCCGATTTTGAGGTTCAAAGCCTCTAACGCTGATTTTGACGCCTCTAACTCAGCGGAAAAGGCCTGTCGCACTGGCCCCACATATGAAAGAGAAGATCCTAGGACTTCTCGATACATATAGAACCAATGTTCTGAACACAAATTGTAGGGTTTACCATCTATCTCTATTGTTATAGCTCCTCCGCCATCCCTTTCGTTGTTGCATTCTTGACAGCCTTCAACGATTCCTTCTAACTGGGCTTCTAACGTTCTGATACTGAGATTTGCGAATATTGCCTCATGTACTCCTTCCACGAAAGTGGCATAGTCGTCATCGCCTAACGTATCCCTAACAGTTATTTTGGTTATTTCTTTAATTCGTCGAACTTTGAAGCCTGTAGCTGTTATTTCTTTCCTGTCTGCTATAGGATAGGGTATTGTGCCCGCTTCACGCTCGAGTTCAAGGTGCTTAACGGGCGCAAGTTTAATCAGATCTATGCACGCGCCTGCGCCAAAGGATCTTCTGGAGCGGGCAGCAAGTATGTACCCTCCGTCGGCGGTCTGCTGAACAGAATGGCCAGAAATTCCACCGTAGGTTCTGTGCCAGTCCTCGTTTCCCTCAGCGTCGGTCTTGATCAGATAGACATCAGATGCTTTTGTGTCGGGGGAATATGTGTTGCCTGCGATCATGTACCCTCCGTCGGCGGTCTGCTGAACAGAATGGCCAGAACCTCTACCGTAGGTTCTGTGCCAGTCCTCGTTTCCCTCAGCGTCGGTCTTGATCAGATAG
>JBHIBK010000418.1:0-2039 GCA_046759065.1 Thermoplasmata archaeon
TCCAGGGCTGGCGTCTCCATTGCGCCTGCGGCTTCGTCGCCGAGGCTGACAACCAAGAGGATGCCATAGCCGCTTTCAACATCCATGCGCTGGAGCATGAGGAGGGTGAGGAATGAGCTTCCAATACATGGGATATGAGTACGTCGTGTGCCCCTACTGCAAGCATCTGGTGCCTTTCCTCGGCTACCACTGGATCAATGGCGAGGCTCGTTGCACCGGGGAAGGAATTGTTGATGTCGCTCAAGCAGTCATTGAGGCTGCTGGGAAGGAGGCCTCGGAATAATGGTCTACGAGATACGCTGTTTGGATTGCTCCTGGGGCATGGCCGCCAGGGACGATACGCCCGAGGAGGAGGCTGCCTGCTGGACGGCTGCCGACGCGCATTGGGAGGAGACTGGTCATGAATGAACGCCGTCGCAGAGTGATGCTGGAGAAGTACCGCCTTAAGGCAGGCTCGGAGGTTCGCTGATGGGTGAGACGGAAGAGCATTGGTTCCTCAAGCAGGTGGCCCTCGCCCTCCTCTATCGGAAAGGTTGCTCGCCAGCTTGGACGGAGGTCTCCCTACCGATGTGGGAGGAGGCTCCCCATCTCGAACTCCCGCCGAGCGAGTATCGCATCGCCGATGCCGCCGGGCTGAAGTGGGAATACATCAAGGAGAATGAGGATCGCTGGTCCCCGAAGCGAGCCATCCGAACAGTTCTTGCCTTCGAGGTCAAGATTTCCAAGTCCGACTTCCAGAGGGGTTTCGTTACCCGTGGCTTCGGCAAGCTCTGGCTGCTCACCCCGCCAGACATGATTGATGGAACGGATCTGCCAGCCGGGGTCGGTCACTACGAGTATGACCTAGAGACCGGACACCTAGAACTCCGAGGCAAAGCGGCTTTCAGCGGCTTCATGCCCTCCCAGACGGCCTTGGACGACTTGGAACGGAGCATGGTTTGGCAGGGCTATGGGAGCGCCGTGGCGAAGAAGATGAAGGATGTGCGCCTCCAACGCCTCCTCCGGCCTCAGCAGACCCTGACGCTTGAACAAGAAGAGGAGGTACCCTAGATGCCCTCCTGCCCCCGCTACTCCCGACACTATGACTGGTTCGGGGAGGCTGAGGGATGAGAGTATGCATGAATGTGACTTGTTCGAAGTCCTTGAGAGAGGAGGAGTTTGAGGGCGGGGAGGAAGAGCCCTGCCCCGAGTGCGACCAGACGAATACGGCCCCCGCATGGATCAAGGACTATCGGCTTCCAGGTGAGCGAGAGACTCGGAGGAGGCTTCTTGCACTTAAGGAGGTGCTTGATGGCTAAGGAAATCCTCGCGATTCCGGAAGATGACCTCGCCGTATTCGTTCAGTTTCTCAGAGAGTCCCTCCATAGAGACGGTCGACGGCCTAGCGGCCCACTCCCCCCTCACATTCACGCGGCCTTGGCTCGATGGTGCGACGAGGAACAGGATTACCTAGACTGTCTCGCGGCGGGGGAGGAGGGCGAAGAATGACGCAAACGCACGAACCACTAACCCGCCCACCGAATTTCCCCGAGCGAGTCAGAAAATGTCCACTATGCGGCAACTATACCCGTGTAGCTTTTAAGAGCTGTCATGTATGTGGCTACGAGGTCATGGGTACTGCCGAGCAGATAAGGGAGAGAATGGGAAGGAGAGTCCGTTGCCTGCGGTGCAAGTCCGTCTTCTTCAGGAAGTACCTCATTGACGATGTGCTATGCCCCGTGAAAGGCTGCAACGGCCAAGACTTCGATGTGGTGGTGGGATGAGAACTTGCTCTTGCGGCTATTTGACACTAGACGATGAGCCGTGCTGGAACTGCGGGAGAACGTCCATTACCGCCATCAAGCAGCAGATAAGGAGTTCCCCCCAGTACAGGGCCATGAGGAAAGCGTTCTGGATTCGCGTCCTGATATATAGCATTATCTCGGTCCCTTTCATTCTCTGGTTCGGAGGGTTCTTCGGATGAGTCTCGCCCGCATACGCCGCTTCTACAGGGAGCATCATAGGGAACTGTCGATGATTGTCAGGGGCGAGATCGAGCT
>JBHIBK010000419.1:0-2032 GCA_046759065.1 Thermoplasmata archaeon
CTGAGCCCGTACATCCTGGACACATACTCCTCGAACCGCACCGCCACGAGCAACCAGCAGTTCCTCGAATCGAGCGCAACGGCCCACAGGTCCGTGCCCAACGGCCTCGAGTCGATCCGAGTGAGCTACATATCGTGGCTCAACGCATCCTTCCCGACGGTGACGACCTATACGATAGCGAAGGTGACCCGGAAGATCACATCCACAGGGATGTCGATCCTCCTGGAGGAAAAGGAGGAGACGTTTCACAACGTCAGCAGGGACGAGTCCGGAGCGGGCGACGTCCAGTACGTCATCCGCCAGGAAAACACGAGCATATCGGTAGGGAACGGACAGGACGGTCTGAGGACCGACGGCTACCTCTTCTCGAGCTTCATCGACGGTGACCTTGGCGGGCGCTCTTCGGTGGACACGAGGCTCTGGAGACGCTCCACGCAAGGGAACTATTCACACCTGGGGATGGTCTGGGCTCGTGAGTCGCTCCTCTGGCACAATCGTACGTCCTCGATGGGCGTCGGCCAGGACGAGCCGCCATACCTCCATGAGAGCGTCGTCGGAACCCCCCACACGTTTCCGGCGGTCTTCTTCATCGAACCCGCCTACAACAGCGAGATAGGCGATACTGAGACTGTCTTCGAGTTCCTGTTCGCGGATGACAACGTCTTCAATGCGACGCTGTCCGTCGGCGGCAGCTCTTACGACATCACGAACAGCGAGAACTTCAGCTGGAACACGACCGAGGCGTATGGACCCTTCTTCGTTGCCAATGTGACGGCGATCAACGCGATCAACATCACCAGCTACAACGAGATCCCATTGCTCGGAACGAAGACGCTCCTATCCATAAACTTCACTTTGGGCAGGCTCGGCTGGAACTTCATCTCCGTTCCACAGCCATTGGCGAACGGCACGATCGAGAGCGTGCTCTCATCCATCGATGGGAGCTATGATGCGATCCGCTACTATGATGCGTTCAACCTTGGCGACCACTGGAGGACCTTTCACGCATTCAAGACATATCGAGACCTTTCCACGATAGACGCGACGATGGGATTCTGGATAAACATAACCGCCCCAGCCAAGCTCGAAATCGTGGGCCCCCTTCCGAATGTGACGTCCATTCTCTTGGTTAGGGGCTGGAACATGGTTGGCTTCCCGTCCCTGGTCGACAGCTACACGGTCGCTGATCTTGTGGCAGACACGGGGGCGACGAGGGTCGAGGGATATGCGAACCTGCCGCCCTACTATCTTGCAGAGCTTCCACTGAACTACGTTCTCCAACGCGGTGAGGGGTACTGGGTGTACGTCCCAGCGCACGTGGACTGGCTGTTACCTTCGCTGTAGTGCAATCAAGCAAATCATCTTCGGTTCAAACAACCCCCGGTGCTGACAAGTTCCCAAAGGAGAAATACCACGAGGCAGTTTGGGATGTGTTCTTGGCATATTGGAGACACGGGGATATGTGCGCATTCGCGGGTCGAACTGGGTCGCCCATGCTGGAAGGCGGGCTGAAGAAATGATCACGAGGATACTGTTCGTGGAGCCTCCGAAGGACTACTGGTTTCTCATGGGCGAATATCTCCCGCCGCCCACTGGACTGTTAGTCTTGGCTGCGTACATTGAAAGAGAGCTTCCGGATGTTGAGATTCAGGTCATGGACTGCCAGGCGGAGAGAAAGGGCTGGAAGGATGTCGAGGGGCGCATTGAGACCCTTTCGCCGCACATCGTTGCGACCTCAGCATTCACGTGCAACGCATATGTCTGCGCGAGGGTCGCTGAGAGTGCCAAGAAGGTGAGTCCAGACATCGTCACAGTCGTGGGCGGTCAGCACTTCTCATCCACAGCCGAGGAGTCTCTCGATGACTTCCCCGAGATAGACTACATCGTCAGGGGCGAAGGTGAGGCGACTTTCGTAGAGCTCATCAAAGCTTTGAGGGAGGGAAAGGACGTCGCGAAGGTGGAGGGTCTGTCATTCAAGAACAACGGAAGCATCATCCACACACCGCAACGTCCGCTGATCGAGAACCTTGAC
>JBHIBK010000420.1:0-2031 GCA_046759065.1 Thermoplasmata archaeon
TCGGAGCTGGAGAGGAAGACGTGGATGCGGGGGCGCTCGGCGTGGCGCACGGCCTCCCAGCAGGCGTCCACGTCCTCGGCGACAGCCCGGGCCAGGCCGGCGATGGCCGTGCCCCGCACCTCCTTGGCGATGGCCGTGACCGACTCCATGTCCCCTGGCGAGGAGGCCGGGAACCCAGCCTCGATGAAGTCCGCCCGCAGCCGCTCCAGGGCGCGGGCGATCTCCAGCTTCTCCTCCACGTTCAGGGCCACGCCGGGGGACTGCTCCCCGTCCCTCAGCGTCGTATCGAAGATCAGTACCTTCTCTTCCGTTGTCATGTTCCTCTCAACCTCCTCAAGAGTGGAATTATGCGAACGCACTCCGGGCTGGCCCTCCCCCGACAGCGGTCGGGGAGGGCCGCTTAAGGTTGAGGGTGACGGACTTGCTCCACCCCAGCCTGAAGGCTGGGGCATCATTGCAGTTCCTAGCGCTCATACTTGTCCAACCGGTGCCACTGGGTACGGATGTATTGGCCTACTGCGGCTGTTGCAGACTCCGGAATCTCCTTGGCTCCATAACGATGCTGCCAGAAGCTCTTAACTTGTGCATCCAGTTTCAGATCAGGGAATTGGTGAAGGAGGCGTCGAGAGGAGGTTCCTTTCAAGAGATTTATGGCTTTAGCAAGGTACATTCGGTTCTCGGCCTCGACGAGCAGATGGACATGATCCACCATCGTCTCGCATTCCTTTAGACCTATGTTCGTCTCTTTGGCCACCGTCCGCATCGTGTCCTTCGCTACTTCAGCAACGTCTCCTTGCAGAAGCCACTTGCGCCGCTTGGTCGCAAACCAGACGTGGTATGCGGGCACAGGTTATCTCATGCCCCAGCCTTCAGGCTGGGGTGCTGTCCATCACACCCCGATGTTTCGTTGCCATGTCCATGCCGTTGTGCTCAGGTTTTACCCCCTGCAGTCCTCGCCCTTGCTTCCTCTAGGCCCTTTGAGAGAATCCGCCGTGTTGTTTCGAGGAAGCGGTGGATCTCCTTCCACTTTCCAGTTTCCCTTGTATCTATTACCTCAACTGTGAACGCTTTGTCATAAGGCTCGTGCAAGTCGTCCCACCTGGGAGCCCATGAGACTTCCCGACCTGTCTCATCTCTAAAACGAACTAACAACAACCCGGCAGGGGAATGACCGTCTTCGACGATCTGGCAATCTCTAAAGAACAACTTCGCGTAGCCGGTCGGCTCGGCGCCCGCAAGGGCCAGCTCGGTTGCTACAGTGTCCACGGCCCTTTGGATCGTGTCCCGTGTGATGGCCCCTGAGCACGTGACCTTAAGACTGACTGGCCATCCCTCTAGGGACGCCAACGCTTCGATCTCAAGTGTCGTGGAGACGTCCTTGGCTTCACTACTTCGTTCCATTCGGTTTACCCCCATCACTTCTCCAGCACCGCCTCCCAATCGTTGGCGTGGCCCTCCTCGGTGCCCAGGATCTCCTCCAAGAGGAGCCGAGTGACAGGGTCGTCCTCCTGAGCGGCCAGCTTGACGTAGCGGCTGTACATATCGATGGCCCGGTACTCCCCCTCCAGGTCATCCTGGAGCATCTTCTTCAGGTCGCCGCCGACCTTGATAGGGCCTACCTTAGTGGTGGGCGTCCCGCCCAGGAGGTCTATACGCTCCGCCAGAGCGTAGGCGTGCTTCATTTCGTCCATAGCGTGAGACTTGAACATCTCCACCAGTGCCGGGGAGGCGAGACCACGGCCCATGACGTGATGGAACATGTACTGGATGATCGAAGCCAGTTCGTCGCTGAGGGCTTCGTTGAGGGCCTCCAGCAGTTGTTTACTTCCTTTAGGCATCGTCGCTCCCTCTCTCCTCGGTTACTTCTTCCCCAGCACCGCCTCCAGCTTGTTGGCGTGCTCCTCCGTGTCGCCCAGGATGTCCTCCATCAGGCGGCGGGTCACCGGGTCGTTCTCCGCCTCCGCCATCTTCACCAGCTTCTTGTACATCTCGATGGCGTCGTACTCCAGCTTCAGGTTGTCGTCCACCATC
>JBHIBK010000421.1:0-2025 GCA_046759065.1 Thermoplasmata archaeon
GATGCCGATGGCGGTCGCTCCGATAGCGCCGACGATGAGTTGTCCTTCCCCACCGATGTTGAACTTGCCAGCCGCCAGGGGCACCGTAAAGGCCAGCGCCTGCAACAACAGAGGCACAAATTTGAGCAGGGTTTGAACGAACCCGTTGGGGGTCCTGAACGAAGTGAAGAGGATGGTGGCGTACGCGTGCGGTACATCGAAGCCCATAGCGGCGATGAAGATCCCCGCCGCAACGAACGAGGCGGCTACCGCCACGAGGTAAGGTATAAACCTTCCAGCCAGTGTTTTGACGCCGTGACCTAGCCCCATAGCCTGCTCACTCACGGGTCTTGACTCCGCTCATCATTCGTCCTATCTCGTACTTATCGAACTCGCTTCTATCGAGGATGCCCACTATCTCGCCACGGTAGATGGTGGCGATTCTGTCACACAAACGCAGAAGCTCGTCCAGATCTTCAGATATCAGTAACGTGGCCATCCCCTGCTTTTTTCGCTCCAGGAGCTTTGAATAGACGAATTCCATCGAGGGAATATCCAGACCTCGCGTTGGGTTGTGAGCAACCAGGAGCTTGGCCGGGCGGGAAAAGGCCCGAGCGAGCATGACACGCTGAATGTTTCCTCCCGACAGGTTTGCTGCGACTTCTGCCGGGCCTGGCGTCTTGATGTTATACTCGAAGATCAGAGTCCGAGCCATTTGGAAGATAGCCTTCCAGTCGAGGAACCCCCCTTTGCTATATGGCTCCTGGCGATGATAGCCTAACATCAGGTTCTGGGCTACGTTGGCTGTCGGGAGAAAGCCATCCTGAATCCTGTCTTCTGGGATATAGGTGACTCCCATCTCCAGCAACTTCCCCGTTTCTGTTTCAGCAACGTTGATACCATCAATCCAAACATCACCTTGGACAATCGTTCGGATACCGATCAGACTCTCGGCCAACTCTTGCTGACCATTTCCGGCCACACCCGCGATACCGAAGATCTCTTGCTCGTGGATACGGAAGGAACAATCTTTGATTAACGGATTTCCATCCTCACTGGCCTCTCGCAGACCCTCGACCCGCAAGACGGGCTTGTTTTTCAGCGGCACAGCTTCCCGGCTGAGATCGGTCGCGGAGAATAGAATGCTCTTCTCGATGTCCAGCCCCTCGCCGACCATCCCTCTGACCAAAGCCTCCTCGGAGACCTCAGCCCGTGGTAAGGTAACTACATTCCTGCCATCCCTAAGCACCGAGATTCTGTCACAGACGCTCAGCACTTCCCTCAGCTTATGGGTGATAAAGACGACGCTCATCCCTTCCCTGACCATCACTTTCAGAGATTGGAAGAGCGAATCCACCTCCTGGGGGATGAGGCTGGTAGTTGGTTCGTCCAGGATCAGGACTTCGACCCCCCGGTAAAGGGCTTTGAGAATCTCAACCTTCTGCCGGATCCCCATAGGGAGGTCCTCTATCCGGGCGCGAGGATTGACCTCTAACCCGAACCTTGCCGACAGACCTCTGATTTTGGTCTCTTGTTCCACCAGGCTTAATGTGGGTCTGTTTTTCAGAGGGGTTCCAAGAACGATGTTCTCTACGACTGTGTAGCTCTCCACTTGAAGGAAGTGCTGGTGAACCATCCCGATGCCATGCCTGATGGCATCCTTGGGCGACTGTATCTCCACTTTTTCGTGGTGCAAGGAGACTTCGCCCGAATCCGGTTTGTAGAGCCCGTACAGGATGTTCATCAGAGTGGTCTTCCCTGCGCCGTTCCCGCCCAGAAGGCCATGAATCTCTTTGCTTTTCAGTTGCAAACTAACATCGTCCAGGGCGACGACCGGCCCAAAGGACTTGTGTATGCCTTGCATCTCAAGTATGGTTGAGTTTTTCATAAGATGCCGCAATGCATAAGATAGACGTAACTATTCACCTCCTGTGCATAATGCCGGTCTTCTCTGCCGGGATTTGGGGATGAGGGGATTTAAACCTTAAGAATTCATACCCCCCAGTCCCCAAATCCCGGCGCGGAGATGACCTTCGGCGAACAAGG
>JBHIBK010000422.1:0-2016 GCA_046759065.1 Thermoplasmata archaeon
TCAGTTACTCGGTGAAAAGGGATTACTTGGCCATGTTGCTGGGTTGAGCGAACAACTCATTCGAGTTCCTCTCGCAGTGCGCCCTCCAGCAGGCATCGCAGGAAGGCGCGTCAGCAGCCCGGTGGACATCACTGATCTATTCACGTTGCTCAGTTTCATCGCCACAGAAGGACCTGGAGCGCTCGAGTCTTGGTTAGAGCAGGCAGCACAGTCCGATACCGTCGTGAGCGAAGCACATGGAAACCACGTCCCTTATGTGCTCAAACTCGAGAGGTATGACCCGACGTCGAGAAAGGATCTGATCGCATTCAGGTCCAATCATGACAATCCTGCCTTGGCATGCATCGAGGGCAACTGGAAGCTGATATGCCATCTTGGGAAGCGGGAAGACGAGCTGTACGAGTTGAAGACTGATCCAGAGGAAAAGGTGAATCTTGTGACACGAAATGAGGACAGGCTCAATGAGCTTCACGAAAAGCTGCGGCAGTCATATCTGAAGGAGACCTCGGCCCCCCTTGGGCGAGAACTCGTCGATCATCTGTCCCTCGACGCCAAGCGGGTCATCGCAGAGACGGTGCTGAAGAATGCCCTGCAGGACAACCGCAAACCTGTCGTTCTATGGACCGGAGGAAAGGACAGCACCCTCGTCTTGCACCTGGCATCAGAAGTGGCGGAACGGAGCAAGACGGAACCCCCGCCCCTTCTATTCATCGACCACGGCCAACACTTCCCTGAGACATGGTCGTTCATGGAGGACCTTGCCACAAAGGCGAACCTGAAGACTATTGTCGCCCAGAACGAGGACTTTCTGACCGCTGCGGAGGACGGTGCGGATACAGTGCCTCTCGAAGTGTTGAATCCAGAGAACCAGGCGGAGGCGTTGAAAGCGGGTTTGAGGGATGCGAGGGTTCTCCGCTCTCTAGAAACCGCTGTGGGTAACCACTTGCTGAAGACGGTCGCATTGAAGCACGCGATTCGTAAGGGCGGCTTTGACACTGTGATAACTGGCATCAGATGGGATGAGAGTCCTGCACGATCAGGGGAAGTCTTCTTCTCACCGCGGGAAGATCCGCTACACATGAGGGTTCACCCAATCCTGCCGTGGACTGAGAGAGAGGTGTGGGCATATACTCTGGAAAACGGGTTGCCCATCCATCCTCTATACAGACAGGGTTACCGTTCGTTTGACGGCGTCCGAGACAGCGAGCCCACTGGAACCCGGCCTGCGTGGGAACAAGACCTCCAAGAATCTAGTGAGCGGGCAGGGAGGGCTCAAGACAAGGAGAAAATCATGGAGCGATTGCGAGCTTTGGGGTATTTCTGAGCCTGACCAAGTCGCTTTGAACTTGACATCATCCACGGAGACTGTCTTACGGGGGGCTGGCGCAGAATCCCCATGGGAGGGGAAGGAAGAGGGCCGTCCACCGTGCCGCGAAGGACAGGCGTTATGAGGAGTAGTTGCAGGACGGCAACGAGCAATTACGCTCCCTCCCAGAACAGACGCCCACCGAAGAATGGTGGAACGGTATATCCGAGGCACCTCCATCTCTACTCAACCCAGGTCGTGTTCCGATGGTTCTTCCACTGATGGAGTATGCGAATCTCGCCAGCGCGTCGGCCACCTTAGCCCTCGTCCTCCTCCTGCTCACCAGGCACGTGCTGGAGCCGCGCCTGACCGAGGCACAGCGTATCGCCTTCAACGTGGCCGTCCTCCCCTTGCTCAGCGTCCTCGCCATCTTCATCGTGGCGGACTTCATGGAGGCCCTCCCATAGGTAGCGCGCCTCCCTCAGAACCGGCGGATCGAGGGGCGAACGGCGGCGAAGTCGACATCCCCCTCTATGCCTTGGAACCCGTTCCCTTCGAGGCCGAACCGACGGCCTCTCGCGTCCTCTTCCTGGCGATCTTCGCATTCCTCGCGACCTATGCCGTCGTCGCGAGGGGCCTCTTCCTGGCCGCGGTTGGCGACGTGGCCCTCCTCCCGGCCACCATCCTCCTTCTCACCGCGCTGCTGGTGG
>JBHIBK010000423.1:0-2011 GCA_046759065.1 Thermoplasmata archaeon
GTAATCGACTATGATGGATCGGGCTCGAACAATGAATGGCACAGGGTTTCGACATACTCACAGAATGGGACCTACAGTTGGTGGATGGGGAATGACGCCACGGGGAGGTACTCAAACAGAGCCCACCAGATACTGAGATCCCCCTCATTCAGCCTTGAGGGAGCATCGCGGGCGACTCTCCACTTCTATCAGAAGTTGTCAACGGAGGAAGCCTACGATTTCGCGTCCGTCGATGTTGGCTCCCACGGCAATTGGGAGGTGCTTGCCAGTTACAGCGGGCCGATATCGTCATCTTTCCTGAAGTTCAGCTTCGACATCTCGAACTTCATCGACAAGAAGGACGTCCAGGTGAGGTTCAGATTCTCCTCGGATGGAGGCGTCACCGACACTGGATGGTACGTCGATGATGTGGTCGTGATAGCGGAGTATCCTCAGGAGTTCCTGGTCCACGGACCCGAGATAAAGAGCAGCAAAGCATTCCTCGAGCCTATGCAGAGCGAGGTCGTCGATTGGACATACAAGTTCCTGAAGGGCGGGACATTCAAGATTGTTGCGCAGACCCTGCTGTCCGTCGACGAGAATCCACAGAACGACCAGACATATGTGATTCTCGAGATTGACCCGTCCAAATACAGAATACCTCTGAAGGAAGGCTGGAACCTCGTATCCCTGCCCTTAGTTCCCCCCTCAAGAGATCTGTCCGCCGTCCTCACGTCCATATCAGGGAAGTTCACGAGTGTGAGGTTCTACCGCTCGAACTTCAGTGCCGACCCGTGGAAGGAGTATAGCCCCTGGAAGAGGTACTTCGACCTGGCAGAGGCGAACGAGACAATGGCACTATGGATAGAGGCATCACAGGATGTGGATCTCGATGTGGAAGGATCAGTAGCACCCCCCACGACGATTCGCCTGTTCATGGGCTGGAACTTCGTGGGCTATCCGTCGCTTGCGGATCGCAGACTGTCGGATGCACTTGCCGGTTTGCCAGTGATGGAGGTTCAGACGTACGATTCCTCTCCTCCCTATCATCTCAGAGAGATGAGCACCAGCGAGTATCTCAGGACGGGATCCGGCTACTGGGTCCAAGTCTCGGAAGATATCGATTGGATTGTCGACCCGTAGTTGGGTTCTGCTCTGGGGCTTTTGAGTGCGAGAAGAAGATGCAGCTACCGCGGAATCTCGGACTTTTCAGACCGTGGGTCAAGTGGGCCCGCCCAGATTTGAACTGGAGTTCCTAGGTCCCGAACCTAGAAGGATACCAAGCTACCCCACGGGCCCTCTTCATCCGTAAGTCCTTTCAGCATTTTATTCTTTCTTGGCGGTTGGCGATGTTCGTTGATTGCCGATGCGCATTTCGACAATCTTATATAGGCGGATAATCTACCCCCTTGCAAATGAGGAGCGGACTGCGTGAGCGTGTCGCCGCCGACATAACACTGAGTGATGAGCCAGGAAAGACTATGAGAAAATGGCGGGAGGAGATGGAGGTCTCCCAATTCGTCCTGTCCAAAGAGATGAAAGTCTCCCCCTCGGTGATAAGCGACTACGAGTCGGGACGCAGGCCTTCACCAGGAATCAAGACGGTCAGACGCATCGTCGATGCCCTGATAAGGCTCGATGAACTCTCAGGAGGAGAATTCTCCAAGAAGTACAAGGGCGATGACAATGAGGGCATATTGAGCATCAGGGAGTTTCCAGTGGGAATTCCGTCAGACATCTTTGTCAAGGAGATTGACGGCGTGAGCATGGCTGAGAAGGTCCCATTGGTCAACAATATCAATGGCTACACCATTCTGGATAGCTTGAAAGTGATCACAAAGATGAGCTCATCCGATTATCACAAGATATACGGATGGAGTAGCCAGAGGGCCCTGGTGTTCGTCGGTGTGAAGTTTGGCAGGTCTCCAATGGTGGCGGTCAGGGCGCACCCGCTCAAGCCGGCAATGGTCGTCTATGTGAAGCCCGAAAGAATCGACCCACTTGCCATAAAGCTCGCGGAACTTGAGAAGGT
>JBHIBK010000424.1:0-2006 GCA_046759065.1 Thermoplasmata archaeon
GACGCTTTCGATACCGCTAGATCGAGGCTTTTGAAGGGCTTGGGCAGCGGCCTGTGATTCGTTTTCAGCCGCTGAATATCCGCAATCGGCACCTGAAGACGACAAGCGTGGAGCAGTAGCACCGGCTATCGGACTCATCCTTGACGTAAGTCTCCGGGAAGCGCTGTCTTCCCACTGCTCGAGAAGAACTCCCGAAAGGCCTCTCGAAACTCCTTTCGGTCCAATGCCAGCACCAGATTGGCAATGAGCCATCCGCTCCTGTCGCCGACGTCGTATCTTCGTCCACCGTACAGCAGGCCGTACACATCCTCTTCCGGCAGTTGAGAGCGGATGGCATCCGTCAGCTGCAGCTCGCCCTGCCTCCCCGGTGTGATCTTGCGGAGATGACGGAAGATTGTGGGTGTCAGCACGTACCGACCCACTGCGACCAGATTCGAGGACACCTCCATCGGGTCGGGTTTTTCCACGATGTCCTCGACTCGAATCAGTCCAGGTTCCACCTCTTTCCCAACGGCCACGCCGTAGCGGTCCAGTACGCTGTCCGGAGCCCTCTGAAGCGCCACCACGGAGGCCCCGATCCTCTCACTCACATCCAAAAGCTGCCTCATGCAGGGCTCCTTACCGACCGTGATGTCGTCCCCGAGCAGCACGGCGAAGGTCTCCTCCCCCACGAAGGGCTCAGCGCAGAGGACGGCGTCACCGAGGCCTTTGGGCTCTCTCTGCCTCACATAGGCGATCCGTGCCTGAGACATCAGCCGCCTCAAATCCCTCAAGGCAAGGGAGCCCTCTGAGTCGTTCATGAAGCGGTCCAGCGACCCATCATAATCGAAGTAGTCCTCGATGGACCTCTTCCCGCTGCTCGTCACTATCAAGATGCCCCGCAATCCGCTCTCCACAGCCTCCTCGACAACGTACTGAATGGCAGGTCTGTCGACGACGAGAACCATCTCCTTCGGCTGTGTCTTTGTGTAAGGCAGAAAACGCGTGCCACGGCCAGCCGCTGGAATAACAGCCTTCATGCCGTTGGGGGATTGGACACCGGCGTAAAAGGTTTGCCTTCATATCCTCAGAAAACCTTTTTCCCGAGGCGGAGGTTCCCTCGGCGTGGCCCGAATTGCGATCGTCGGAGCCGGATATGTGGGCGTCGTGACCGCCGTGGCCTTCGCCAGGGATGGACATAAGGTCATCTGTTCCGACATAGACGTTAAGCGTGTCAATTCCCTGCGGAAGGGGAATTCACCGTTCTTCGAACCCGGGCTTGAGGATGCGCTTCAGGAGGTCCTCGACGGCAGTCAGCTCACTTTCACGACCGATACGCCCGAAGCGGCCCACGGGGCTGATTTCGTATTCCTGTGCGTGGGGACCCCTAGCAGAGAAGACGGAAGCATGGACCTGTCGGGTCTCAAAGCAGCTACCCGAGACGTGGCTCAAGGCCTGTCCAAGAGCGGAGAGGAATCGACGGTCGTCGTCAAGAGTACTGTTGTCCCTGGAACTACCGAGGAGGTACTACGTCCCATCATGAAGGGGGCAGCAGTGTCTAGGGACATCGGCTTGGCCGTCAACCCGGAGTTCCTGCGGGAGGGCATGGCTCTGAAGGATGCTGAGAAGCCTGAAAGGATCGTCATAGGGGTGTACGGCCCGAGGACATCCGAGAGGATGAGACGGCTGTACTCGAATGTCCAGTGTCCAATCTATGAGACCGATCTACGAGCGGCGGAGATGATCAAAATGGCTACGAATTCTTTCTTAGCTATGAAAGTAGCCTTTGCTGATGAACTCGCGAATATTTGTGGAAGGCTGGGTATCTCATACGATGAGGTCATCAAGGGTGTGACACTGGATCCTAGAATCAACCCTCGCTTCCTGGTTCCTGGCGTTGGCTTCGGAGGCTCCTGTTTTCCGAAAGATTTGCGAGCCTTGATTGCGATCGGGAGGAAAATGGGTTACGAGGCCCGATTGCTGGATGCTGTGCGAGTCCAGAATGAAACCCAGTACTTGGAAGCGGT
>JBHIBK010000425.1:0-1998 GCA_046759065.1 Thermoplasmata archaeon
GAATGGCCTCTCAGTATCTCTCTTCCGGCCTCGCAATCCTACCTATACATCGGGGCAGCCGGAGCGGTAGACGGGATCCTGATATCCGGACTGTTCGTCTGGCTCATCCAAGGGAAGACTCAAATAATTTTTGGATTCATCCCAAGTCATGGACTGGATCTATTGCTCGGAGCTGTGTTGTCTATGCGAGGCAGACTGCGACTTGTTTCCACTTACCTTCGACTTTCCTGAAAGTTACAAGGTAATCTGTCTTTGTCTTAACAATGCCTTCATCCCCCTCACGCTTGGTTATCTCATACCCGAGCAACCAAGCCATGACACCTGATGGGGAAACCTCGACACGCAGAGGCACATGTTCTGACGACACAAAACCCTCTACGGCCGTCTCAAGCATCTCCCTCATGCTTGCGATCCCTTCATACTTGGCACCTCGTTGCACGAAGACGAAGTCTTCCGCTAGTAACTTCAGTATCCCCTCTATGTCCTTTCGGTTTTCCGCAGCTCCCAGAGCCTTGATCATGCGTAGTATCTCTTCTTTCTCAACCTCGATATCCACTGTCTTCACCTCTCTCACCTCTCCTTCTTCCCAAATAATGGTTCCCGCTACAAATCACTGCTTCTCTAGTCTGATACCTAGGGAAGACTTAGGGCAGAGCAGAGAACCTCAATTGCGATCAGCGCCTATGAGAACCTTCCTAGGGCAGGAGTTCCAGACCGAAGGCCTGGAGGGGCTGAAAGTGTCTCAAATCGAATGTGTAGAGGGCAGCTCCGCTGTTTAGGGCTATGGCAGCTATCATGGCGTCGGTCCTCCTCGTCGGGGTCCCCCCTCTCTCCGCCTCCACCTCTATCTCAGCCGATAACTTGGCGTCCCTCGCCGTGTAGTCAAGCACGGGGAGAAGCAAGACCTCCTTCACGGGCTTAGCGTACTTCTGGAGGCCGTAGAGTATCTCGTGAAGGTTTATGGAGGTGGTGGCTATGTCCTCATCGCTCTCAACGATCCTGCTGAGAGCCTCATTCCCCCTCTCAGATCCCCTGTCGAATATCTCGATGAGGACGTCCGTGTCCAGCAGCATCAAAGCCTACGTTCACCCCTCTTCCCGTAGATCTCGGAGAGCATCTTCTCCTTGTCCTCGAACTCCACGCAACCCGACAGCTTCTTCAAGGTATCACGAGGGTTCATGTCCTCCGCCAACCTCTCAAAGAGCTCGCTGAAACTCTCACCCTCACGCTTAATGGCCAGGAGCTTTCCATAGACCTCGTCCCTAATCGATAAGGTTTTGACCAAGAACCGTCACCGGAAAAGTTCTGTTTAAACATACATTTAAACATATCCGACAAGCAAGAAGAAAGAGCAAAAACACACGAAGGGGGCTCAGCCACACCTTGTAGCTCCTTATGAATCGTTCGACAACGGCCGCGACAAAAGGCCCCCGGAAGACGTAAATACTATCTCTCGCCATCACGGATGCGGTGCACATTGAGGGCGATGCGATTCCACGGATCTGGCGACCTCAGAATGGAGGAGGTCGATCGCCCGCCAGCTGGCGACGGCGAAATCCTAGTAGAGACCGAAGTCACTCTGACCTGCGGAACGGACGTAAAGATGTTCAAGAGGGGACATCGCTTGGTCACCAAACCAGTCATCATAGGACACGAGTTCGTCGGAACAGTGGCGGAGGTCGGCTCCCAAGTCGAAAACGTTCAGGTGGGCATGAGGGTGGTGGCCGCCAACTCAGCCCCGTGCGACACCTGCTTCTTCTGCATGAGGGGGCAGCCGAACCTGTGTGAGCACCTCATGGAGAGCTTGATAGGGTTCTCCTATCCCGGTGCATACGCTGAGTACGTCAAGGTGCCGGAGAGGATCGTCCGCCACAACCTCTTCCCACTCCCCGATCACGTACCGTCCACCCAGGCGGCCCTCCTTGAACCCCTCTCCTGCGTAGTGCACGGAATCGAAGTCGCAGGCATCTCCCCCGGCGACAACGTTGCGCTCCTGGG
>JBHIBK010000426.1:0-1994 GCA_046759065.1 Thermoplasmata archaeon
GTTCTTCTTCGGATCCCGTCGGGGCTTCGCCTTCCGTTGCTCGCTGACATCGACGATCTTGATCTGAGGCTTATCCTGCTTGTCCATCCACCCTTTCCAGGCCATGGAGAGCCTAAGAAGCTTATTGGACAAGGACTGAAGGTTTGGACAAGGACTGAACAAAGGCGTCCCTGCGAAGTCCGCCCTCAAAAGAGCTTCCTCCAAAGGTCCGCGAACCGATCAATGAAGTCCTCCTCCGCGGGTCTGTAGGCCGTAATCAGGAGGGCAATTCTCTGAGGGTCCAGGACGCCGTATGTCCTGCCCTCTTCCCTGGGAGCTCGGGCCACGACCCCGGACTTCATGAGCTTACCTAGATGGTAGGAGACGGTTGAAGGCGGGAGCCCGGTGCGCTCCTGCAGCTCCCCATGGCGGATGGGCCCATGGGAGAGAATATGGAGGACTATGAGGAGGGGGCCTTCTTGTCTCAGCAGCGCCAACCCCTTCTTGTCCTCCGGACTGAGGGGGATTGGTCTGGCGGCCCTCGGTGATGGGTAGAACCGCTTGTAGCCGCCCTCCTCTAGAACGGTCAACAGGCCCTCCTTTTCCAGGATCCTGAGGTGATGGTCCGCGAGGGTCACGGACATGTTCAGCCTTCTCTGAATCTCTCTCAGGTGGAGGCCCGGGTTCTCGACCACGAGGTCGAAGATCTGTCTCCTGGTTTCGAGCTCCAGAATCTCCCTAGCCATTGGCCTCACGGCCTGAGGGTGGCCACGAAGATTGCGATCAGAATGGCGGCATCGAGAGTCGCCAAGAGGATGAGGAGGGTCGCCGTCTCCAGGTTCAGGAAGAACAGAGAGGCTGTCCACAGAGCTCCCTTGGCGGTGAACAGGCTGAAGGCCAAGGCGACCACCGCGAGCTTCACTTCTCTGGTCCTGCGGTATGCGACGATGGAAGTGATCAGGAGTGCAATGGAGAGGACGGTGACGAGACCGACAGCTGCGGATTCCAGGACCACAGACTCACCGTTCTTCGATGAAGGCTTGGAGTTTAAAGGCTTTCGACCGGCGATGCCCTTCCACGCTGACGCAGGCACAACTTAACTACGAGTTGTCTATTGGACGCACGATGAAGAAGGCCCTCCAGGTCCTCCTCAAGGTTTTCCTCGCCATCGTCGCCGTGGTCGCCGCCATATCCCTCGGGGTCGCCCTGTGGCTTGGGGCAGGCCTCCCTGAGACGTTTGCAGTGTTCCTGTTCTTCGGCGGTCTACTCCTGATGATCTTCAGTGGACTGGTGGGTGCAGGCTTTGGAGAGAGAGCCCTCTACCGGTCAAACCTGTACATCATGACCGGGAGTTATCGGAACGCCGTGACCAGAGAACGGCCGCAGAGAAGAGACGAGGAGTTTCAGTTCATGATCGTGGGATTCCTCCTCGGGCTCGGCCTTCTGGGAGTGTCGTTGCTGCTCAGTGCTATCATCTTGGGCTGACGGGACCTCTTCCCCGTGTTGCGAGCCGCCTTGTGGGAGGGCTGCCCCCTCGGGGGCCTGTCTTTGACGCACACTGGAACGCTGAGTGGTTAGTGGTGGCCGCAAAGATGACACTTCCTCTCACCGCCACTCATCTCTCGGGGATGATCGTCTCTTTGATGCTCGCCACACCTGCCCTACGGCCCGACCGTCCAGGGTGTCCTCCTTGTCCCCAACGAGACCATGAATGGCCCCATTCAGCTGATTGCGGTGCACGGGCCCGCGCAGGCCGGGGAAGGCACGAATGCGACAGCCGCGGGGAAGGCGGACAGAGGCTGGCGTTGCAGGGGGTCTTGCTCATGTGGTCAAGCACCAGGGCCAGTGTCATCGGCTCGGGGACTTCTGCTTCAAGGGTTCTCGACTGGAATCTTATACATAGGGCTGACTGGCTCGGGAACCATGTCAAGGGAGGTCCGGCTAGCGGTCTTGCTGCTTGTGGGTTTGCTGGCTACGGCCCTCCTTCCTTTCGCCTCAAATGTACAGTCAGCGAC
>JBHIBK010000427.1:0-1982 GCA_046759065.1 Thermoplasmata archaeon
AGCTTTTCTCTCGATTCATATGAGTCCAATCGACCACCTCTTCGGGGCTTGAGGGTGCAATTTGAGGACTATCCGTCATTGGGTCGAGTTCGAGAACTATTGGCAAGTGCTCTACTGTGTTCGATGCTGGGATAGGATGGTTGCGCTCCCTATAATGGAATTCGACGAGATCACTTAGTAATCTTGTCCGAAACATACGATTGATATTCTGATTGATAGCGTTCATCCTTTTGATTCGGCTAGCGGTGCGCCACCGTATTCTGCAAAGAGTAGTGCCAATCGTGACCAATATGGCAACGTATGTGACGTTCCTTCCGCAGGTCCAATGCGTGCCGATATTCGGCCAGAATCCGTGCAATCTGGGAAGGCAACGTGAACCTGGGAAGGACGTCTGGAGAGATAGATATTTCCTTGGTTGTAATCAAATCCGAGGAGGCAACTACACAACCCAAGTCCAGCACCGGGAACCAGCTGGGAATTGAGAGGTTCTGTCCACATTCGTCAAGGTGGAAGGACTGATAACCATCTCTATCCAGTTCCAGCCTCTCCTCCCAAACAGATATCTCGCGATTAGCTATCACCATCTGATGACCTACTGGATGTGCATTTCGAGCCGCGACAATCATAAACACGTGCGTCAGCGTAACCGGTGGGGCATTCCATCCTGGTACCGTTCGGCCTTCCGCAAAGTCAGCGAAGGGGACCGTTGTGTTCTCTACCTTACCTCTGAAAGAGGTCCCAATCCCGGCGAAATAAGGTCATTGTTTGAGGTAGTGGAGGAACCGAAGGAGGTCAAGACATGGCGGGACAGCAACATCTTCGACAGAAAGTACCATCTCCAAGTTACGATTTGGTTCGACAAGGAGCTTGAGGAAGGGATCCCCATAGAGCGGTTCGTTCACTGTCTCCCCCTCATCCGAAATCCGAAACACTGTGGAGCCTACCTATGTGGATATCCAATGAGGGAGCTGACGAGAGACGATTTTGGCCTGCTGAAGGAATTGATCGTTGCGCAATGACCCCCTCCCGCAGCCGGCGGGCGACCTCCTGCCCTTCCGTCAAGGACCCGACCTCCGCTGCTGCCTACGCCGTCCTCTAGATGGTCTAGGATTGCGTCTATGACTGCATTTGAACCCTCTTTGTAGTCGTATATCCCCTGTCCGAACAACTTGAAGAGCAGGTAGTGCAGGTATTCATGATTGAGAATCCGAATCGCGAGCTGAACATCTCTCATGATGGCGGGATTGAGGGCAATAAATCCATCATAGACCTCTTCCTGTCGCGTTAACCTGGTTGGGAAAGGGTAGACCATACCATTATTTCCCTTCCCCAAGTCGCTTACCTGACGACCAGCGGCTCGTCTCAGGTCGGACTGGTATCAGCCCAGCTTGGGTCCCAATCAACATCCCACATTAGGGTCCTTGGGTTACCCTGGGGTATCGTAGGGTTCAACTTGACCTACGTAACTCGCTATTCTGCAGATGATCCCTTGATTCGCCATCCTGGGTACCGATGATGTTTCCGACGGGGCCCTACCGGCCACGGGATGCACCACTCAGTCCTCGCTACGTCTGCTCCAGATCGATGTGTGATTCGGAGTCCTGGGGAAGAAAAGGGGAGACCCCTAACTCCTCCCACCCGTGGCTACTTGTTGTTACCGAAACCCTCCTGTAGGCGCTCCAGTCCGCTCTGCGTGACGGAATAGTGGTAGACCCCCTCGACCTTGTCGCGCTTCATGATGAACCCCTGCTTGACTGAGTTGGCAATGGCCTGGGATGTGTTGCCGGGAAGGGGCCGGAGGATGTCATGGAATCCATCCTCGATGTCTTGGGTGGTGAATTCCCTCTGATTCTGCTCCTTGAAGAGGTAGCCTGCGATCGCCAAGGCTGTCTCTGTGTTGTTCCTAGGTCGCAGGGCGTTGACGTACTCCCCGATCGACATCTCCGAAGGGGAACGAGCAGGCCCAAGCTTTTTCCTGGCTG
>JBHIBK010000428.1:0-1977 GCA_046759065.1 Thermoplasmata archaeon
AAGTCCCCGTTCCCATCGATAAGTATGGGTCCACGGGGAGTGTTGGCCGCTACCGCCGCGGGGGCTGTTAGCAACGGGGAGAGGATTGCCAACGCCACCACCCCTAAGAGCACAACCGCCCTAGCTTGCCTCCCCGAGCCCCTCATCATCCTCCCCAGCCTTGAGTATCCCAAGCTCCACAAGACGTCCCCCAAGGGAACGGCCATGAAACTCATAAGACAAGAACCATAATGAAACTTAAAAAGGTTTATATAGACCTCCCGGTGTTTACGATGGTTGGAATGTCACCAATCAGTAGGGTGCTTCTGGGCGTGGCTCTCCTGTCTCTCATAGGTGTGTTTCTCTTGCCGGTTGCGACTTCGGCAGGAAAAGGCAAGCCTGGTGGTGTGGGAGGCTTGTACCAGGTGATCATGTCCAATCCCAGAGACAAGGGCATGATTACGGATTGCGACTTGAACAAGCAAAGCGGAAACCCTGGGTACGTGCTCGCTCGCTGGGAGACACGCGGCGGCGGATCTCTGCATGCAGATGAGGATGATCTGAACCTACACTTAGTCAACGCGGAGGTAGACTGGACAAGAGTGTATGACGCGGGCTTGGGGACTGCGGGCACCTTTGACGGCTGCTTCGGGGTCACTGAGGACAAGAACGGAAACCTATTCATCTTCTTCGAGACGATGAAAGGTGAGTCGACGGTCAGGTTCATCTGGCACTTCGAGTACTATATCTTCGACAGCGGGGAGAAGGGAAAGAACAGGGTCTATCGCTACGAGCACTTTACGCTGGATTCGGAGCCCATCCCCTTCCCAGCTTGGAGGGATGAAGGGATCTCCGGACACGTGAAGGGAACGTTCGACCTCAAGTACTATCTCAGAGAGGATAACAAGATCATCCATGGATACGACTCGCTGACGGGCGGCGAGGGCATCCCCTTCGAGTTCGACCTCGTCATCGTCCCGAAGCCGTAAGTGGGAGGCAGTCGGACGGATTCCACACTGTAAGTATCGGGAGGTCCCATGTCTTTCTCTAATCCGCTGAGTCCGAATCAGATGGCTGTCTGGTTGTCTTCTCTGAAGGAAGGGCTCAGGAAGAGCGAGATAGCGGAGAGGCTGGGGGTGAGTCCCCAGTATGTAGGTTCCACGCTTAGGGCGGCTGAGGCTAAGGTCTCGAGAACTTTGATTGAGATAGCGGAGGCCAACAGGCTCCAGGTGATGAAGGTGGATCCCAAAAGAGGAATCCTCTTGGGATACCACCCTTTGCTGAAGCGGAGGACGGTGGTGACCTACACCACCAGGTACGGTGTTAAGGTTTGGTTCTGGTACGACAACCCCGAAAGGGAGATAGAGCAGACGGTCTTCGACGAGGACTTTCTCACCCGGTCGAGGAGGTACCTCCTGGCGGAGGCCGAGGAGCGAGGACTCCAATTAAGTGAGAGGGACAGAGAGCTCCCCCTGGCTGAGCTGGCCGACGTCATCTTCCGCAGGCTCATCCCGGAGCTGGAAGCATGATCACAGCCCATTCTTTCCTGAGGTGGCTTCGAGGATGGCTACCCAAGGAACCCGGGGAGATCATCGGACCTAATGGCCTATCCAAGAAGGCGGCTGGGCTTCTGGCGGTCGCGTTAGCAGTCACCTCCCTGGTGATGTTGAACACGTGGAATCCATTCACGGGCCCAGGTTCCCAGACAACTCCCTTTGGGGCCCGGCTCTTTCGGATTCCGGTGTGCCGCCCTTCCAGGCAGTTTTTTCGCGACGAGTCGATACGATTCGCTTTAATCACATTGTCCGTGACGCTGTCTGGTATAGAGATGATGACGCCTGGCGGCGGGAGATCCTTGAAGACAACCAGCCGTGGCTTAGAGGAGGCACGGGCAGTTTCTGGGCTTGGGATGGCGAGAGCATCGGCGTCTACAATGCTTATGAGGATTATTTCGAGTTGACGACGGACATAGCCTTGATTTATGAGATTTATGAGATG
>JBHIBK010000429.1:0-1963 GCA_046759065.1 Thermoplasmata archaeon
ATTAACTCTTTCGTCATCAACCAGACCGAGAGGTTCTTTAGGAGGGTCGGGGATTAGGCCACGATGTACTGCCCAAACTGTGGAGCCGAAGTGGATGAGAAGGCCGCCTTCTGCCCCAGCTGCGGAGACAAGGTCCAGTCGGACACGCGAAAGTTCGTGGACGATGCCGCCCGTCTCAGTGGCGATGCCATCGAGAAAGGCGTTGAGGTCACGGAGAAGGTGGTGGAGAAGACCAAGCCTCTCGTGAAGGACGCAGCGAGGAAGACGAAGGGATTCGCGAAGGGCGTTGCCAAGAAGCTCAAGAAAGAAGAAAAGTCTTAAATCGGGCTGAATCTTCCACGTTCACATGGACGCCGGCACCAGGTTCGACCTCGTCGCGAGGGGTGCAGAGGAGATTGTCACGGAGGAGGAGCTAGCCTCACTTCTCGATCAGAAGGACAAGATCCGCTCCTACGTGGGGTTCGAGCCCTCGGGCCTCATGCACATCGGGCAGGGCTTCGTAATCGCCCGCAAGGTCATTGATTTTTCGGAGGCTGGATTCGAGACGATGATCCTGCTCGCGGACTGGCACGCGTACATCAACGACAAGCTCGGCGGGAATCTGGAGAACATCAAGACGTGCGGGGACTACGTGCGCGACTGCTTCGTCGCGCTGGGCGTGGACCCAGGCAGGACGGAGTTCCTCTTCGCGCACGAGCTCGTCGGCAGGCGGGAGTACTGGCAGAAGGTGTTGTCCATATCGAAGAACGCGACCGTATCGCGGATGAGGCGGGCGATGACGATCATGGGTCGCAAGGAGGAGGACGCGGACGTGGACGCGTCCAAGCTCATCTACCCTGCGATGCAGGCGGCCGACATAGTGGAGCTGGACCTCGACGTCGCCCTCGGCGGGATGGACCAGAGGCATGCGCACATGCTGCTGCGGGACGTGGCTGGCAAAATCGATGCGAGGAAGCCGGTGGCGGTTCACACGCCTCTGCTCTCGGGACTGCAGGGCGGCGGGCGGATGGACTCCTTCGAGGCCAAGATGAGCAAGTCCAGGCCGGAGACGTTCATCTCCATACACGAGAGGCCTGACGTGGTGGAGCAGAAGGTGCGAAAGGCGTTCTGCCCGGAGGGTGACGTTCATGACAATCCCGTCCTGGAGATCTGCAGGCTCATCGTCCTCCCCGAGATCGAGGAGTTCAAGGTCGAGCGGGAGGCGAAGTTTGGCGGGGACGTCGCGTTCTCGAGCTACGATGAGCTGAGCGGGGCGTTCGGCGCGAGGGAGCTGCATCCGAGCGATCTGAAGAGCGCCACGACGCGGTACCTGAACGAGATACTTGCACCCGTTCGCGATTACTTCGAGAGGAATCCAGAGAACTACGGGAAGATGATCGAGCTGACCTCCCAGTGAGTACGATGGAGAAGGATGCCATCCGGGAGAAGATCTGGAACCTGATGGAAGAAAAGGACATCGCCCTTTTTCCGCGTCCCGTTCACGGGCGCATTCCCAACTTCAAGGGCGCGGACGCTGCCGCCAAGAAGGTCGAGGACCTGGATTTCTGGCGGGAGGCCAGGTTCGTGAAGTGCAACCCGGACAGCCCGCAAAGACCGCTGAGGGAGATGGCCCTGCAGAGCGGGAAGACGGTCTACATGGCGGTTCCCCGCCTGAGGGAGGAGAAGTGCTTCCTGAGGGTCGACCCCAACTACATCGAGTCGCCGAGGCGGGCATCCACCATCAAGGGCGCTTTCAAGTACGGGAGGCCTGTGCGCCCGGAGGAGATGAACGCGGTGGATGTGGTCATCGCCGGTTCCGTCGCTGTCGACCGCGCTGGCGGCAGGGTGGGAAAGGGTGGCGGCTATTCGGACATGGAATACGCACTTGGGCGGGAGCTCGGCATCGTGGACGTGAACACGCCGATCGTGACGACGGTTCACCAAGTGCAGATCGTGGAGATGGATATCCCAATGCGGAGCCATG
>JBHIBK010000430.1:0-1956 GCA_046759065.1 Thermoplasmata archaeon
GAAGAAGGGGAAAAGTCATCATAGAAGTAAATCCAGACAGGACCGCGTTTTCCCGATTGCCGACCACTTCCTCAAGGGCAAAGCCGGGCAATTCCTCCCGTCCTTACTTGGGTGAACGCGCGGCTGGCGATGCCGTATTCCCGTGCCGACTGCGCGGGGCGGCCTCCCGAGATTGCTTGACATTCCCATGAGTTTCTTGTACAGTTGAACTGCAGGACCTGAGAGGCAAATCAGAATCTCTCAGACGGGGTGGTTTTTGCAGGATAAGGAGATGGAGTAAACCTTCTATGGCGAATCTTCAACACACAAGTTCCTCAAATCTCGAGCCGGAGGGCCTTAGCGAGGTCCTTCTTGTGTCGGTTGTGCTGCCTGTCGCGAGCGTCGCAGGCTGGCTGTCTGTGGAACAGGCGCCAGTACAATTCCTGACCCATCAGTGTTGAAAACACTCTCCGGGGAGGAAGAAACGATTCGTTTGCTGCCTCCTCGAAATCATAAGATGAGAAAGTGCCCCAACCGGAGCGGACATTTAGCTGAAACAAGGCGGCCATGAGACAGAAGAAGCAGAAGGAAATAAGAAGAATCATTGGTATCGAACCAGGAGCCCCCGGACTCCATATTTTCAGCAGGTTTCCTCTGCCTCGTCTGGGCTTACCTTTGCTTGGCAAGATTCTTACGCTTGAAGGCTATGAGGTTCGGGTATATTGCCCGGACCTGAGCAGAATCGACTGGGATGATGTTTGGTCTGCTGATCTGGTTCTCATCTCAAGCATCACCAGTACTGCACCGGAAGCGTATAGAATAGCCCAGAAGATACGGAGTCGGGATGTTCCGGTCATTCTCGGCGGCTCCCACGTCACTTTCAAGCCCGAGGAAGCGCTGGAGCATGCTGACTATGTCGTTCGAGGTGAAGGAGAAGAAACTGTTGTCGAGCTTGTAAGATCACTGCGAGACGAGGACCACGCCAGCCTTTTTGACATTAAGGGACTGTCGTTTCGAATGGACGATAGAACCCATCACAATCCTTCCCGTCCACTTCTAAAGGATGTCGATACACTGCCTTATCCCGACCTATCCCTGATTGAAGGATTCGAGAAGACTCGTGTCGTACCAATGATCACCTCCAGAGGTTGCCCCTTCCACTGCACTTTCTGCTCAGTCACAAAGATGTTCGGCAGGCGATTCAGGTTTCGCAGCAGCCTGAAAGTGATTGAAGAGATCGAAAAGCTTCATCGAGAGTTCCCCGATAAGCTCTTCTTCTTTTACGATGACAATTTCACCGCAAGTCCTCAAAGGACGAGGGTTCTGCTCAGAGAGATCCTAAGGAGGCGGATAGCTCTTCAATGGGCAGCTCAGACGAGAGCGGATGTGACCAAGGATGAGAGACTCATAGCTCTAATGAGAGAGTCAGGCTGTCGTCGTCTCTTCATCGGACTCGAGTCAACCAATCCTGAGACACTCAAGGCTTACGAGAAGAACCAGACGGTTGAAGAGATTGAAAAGTGTCTTGAGGTTCTCCATAGACATGACATCGGTGTCCACGGGATGTTCGTTCTTGGAGGGGATGGCGACGACCTCGCCACCATAAACAATACAGTGAGCTTTGCTCTAAGGAGGAAGATCGGGACTGTTCAATTCCTCATCCTCACTCCTCTTCCTGGTACAGACCTCTATCGAGAGATGGTTTCGCAGGGAAGAATTATTGACGAAAAATGGAGCGAATATGACGGGCATCATGTGAAATTCACGCCCCTGAGAATCTCCGCGTGGAAATTGCAGGCAGCAACAATGCCGGGAGCTATGGTCAGATTCTACTCCCTCTGGCAATCCCTGAGGCTCCTTCTAAGAGGCAACAAGGAATTCCTGACAAAGGTGTATGCTCGCTGGTCTCTCTGGAGATGGAGCCAACACAATCGACGTTTTCTGGGGAGCTTGAAAAGATTTTCTCGTTCTCAGGCA
>JBHIBK010000431.1:0-1953 GCA_046759065.1 Thermoplasmata archaeon
AGCGATAGCTGGGCAGCTCGTCCAGGCTCCTCTGCTTCAGAGAGGGGGGGACTCCGACCTCCATTGCCGCATAGGCAGCTCTCAATAATAGCAAGAGGTAGGCAGCTCTTGAAATCGTAAGTGAGTAATAGCCCCTCAGACGGGAGAGACAAGCAACCGCTCTGTCTTGTAACTTATTGAATAACAAGATATTGCATGGGTCAGTGGGACGACAGAATTTGTTCCTTGACAGGGAGACAGTAGGGGATTATGCTTTTTTAGTTCTGCGATCACCTTTCCGACGGGGAGCTGCCGATGGCTTATCCTTGGGCTTGGTGCCTACCAGACCCGCCGCCGTACTTCGTTCGTTCGGGGTTGGCGGCCACCCATCTTGGAACCCGACCTGACTCAGAGTCAAGCGGGAAGCCGCTCGTGGATGTTTCGCGTGACGGTCCTGGGGCGTGGGAGGGGGCAGTTGCTTCCTAGCGTACCGATGGATGCGTGGGAGAGCCATGTTGGGCCTCCGGTTGAGGGGTGGCGTGTTCCCTTACTGGCCTGTTTAGAGTTGACCAACATGCCAGCAAGGAGGTAGAATCATGAGCCGAAACGATGACGAGCGACAGGAGATTGCGAACCGCCCTGCAGAGTCGGATCGTCGGAAGTTCCTAAGACTCATGGGCCTTGGAGTAGGCGTGGTTGCTCTTCGTGGGCTATCGGCGTGCGAGGCTTTCACAGATATCGGTGCTGAAAGTGATCAACTGCCATTGCGGCCTGGTCCACGCTTCGCTCATGTGCCGATGCCACTTCCCGTGCAACTGGACCAGGCTCTTCTCGATGAGCTTAAGAGGCAAGGTGCGCAGGCCCTCAGGATCTGGGCCGGTGGCGATACCGAGGCTGGCGTCTCGAAGGGCAGAAAGGCACTTGGTCGGTTGTACGACCACTATGACCAAACAGGCCTGACCGCTATAGTTGGGAGCAATGAAACTGCCTTTCTTGAGGACTATCCCGGAGTGGTCTCTGAGGTTAGAACACAGCTGCGGAGCATGGGGCTCACTAGCGCGCAAATCGACGAACAGCATGTCCTGTCACTTCAGGCTAGGGACATTCTATTAGGCCAGGGCTCGCCACAGGCTACTCCAATCATGAATAGCGCCGTCTCGGCAGTGACGACGCTGGAACAGGAGGTGGCCGGCCAGGGAGGATTTGTTCCTCAGAGCTTCCACGAATGTGTTGGCGCGGTCCTCGAAGCAGTAGCAACCGCTATTGCTACGGCTTTCGCCTGTGCCGCCTGTACCTCATCGCCGAACTTGCTAACATGCACCGGATGCTACGGTGGTATATTGGCTACGGCACGCGCAGTAGAGAATGTGAGGGATACTTGTTCGTGAGGCTCCTGCGAGCTACTCGACAAACGTTGTGGACATACCGCAACGTGGGTCTAGCTATTGCTCTGGGCTTGATGGCAGTCGCGTATGTCATTGAGGTGGTGAGCTTCTTGTTAGGCCCTCCGGGTGGGGCAGTGGGAAGAGAGTTGATTGAAATCGTGATAATGTCGATGGTGTATCTGGTTGTGATTAGCGCCGCGGCTATCCACCTCTACCGAACGGGCGGAGCCGAATTCTGGGTTGTTGCTTTGTTCATGGTGTTTGTTCTGCTCTTAGCGTCAACTCCCTTCAAAATCGTAAAGGAATTACTTCCTTGAGAATATGAGGGGGAGAGATCCATTAACCATTTACCTGGGGACACCTCTCGTTGGGAAGAGCTTCTTGCGTCGCCAGATGGAGCGCGGTAGGATCAATCATTAGATCAACTGTAACACGCCTTCGCTTCCAAGTTGTTTCATGAAACGACCCACTGTCACGACATCCACCTGAAGATCGTCACGATCCTGGGAGGACATAAGATGTTTTAGCATGCGCTTTTCATCGGCCTTTGCAATGGCCACAAGAAGGATCTTTATTCTGCCACCAGATT
>JBHIBK010000432.1:0-1951 GCA_046759065.1 Thermoplasmata archaeon
AGAGAGGAATGATGGTGTTCACCGGCACCAACGGCACCATGCTCGACCAACAGGTCGCCACCGACCTGGCCCAAGCGGGAGTCCAGGCCGTTTGGATCTCCTATGAAGGCCCTGATGCCGAGACCTTTGATGCGAATCGGGGCGTACCAGGTCTCACAGAAATGATTCGGAGGGGCCTTCGTCAGCTCCGTGAGGCGGGGGTGAACTCCTACTGCATTTGCGTGATCAACAAGACGATTGAGAACTATGTCGGCTTCGTCGAACACCTCGCCGACCTTGGGTATGACAAAGTCAAGTTCGACTACCCAATGACCCATCTCCAATCCTCGTACCTCGGCTTCTCTCAGTGGCCAATGCTGCAATTCAGCGCTGAAGAGATGGAGCGGGCCATCGATCAAATCCTCGACCTGAAGAGGGACACGACCGCCGGCGTGGAGGTGCTCAATCCCACGCAAGGGCTACTCGCGGCATCCCGCTTCTGGGCCGGGGAGCCGGCTGAATATCCCTGCTACGCAGGGGAGAAGGTCCTGTACTTGGATTGGAACCTGGATCTCTGGCGTTGCACCACGTTGCCCGAGAAGTTCGGCAAAGTCTGGGACGTAGGACCCCAGCAACTCAAGAGAATCGACTGCAATCTCTGCTACTACCAGGGTGTTAGAGACTACGACAGCCTGTACTATCTCGTCTCATCGGCCGAGCGGGGCATGGACGCTCTCACGTCGGGTCATGCTTTCGAAGCAGCCAAGTCCCTCCTTGATCCGCACAACCTGGCGGGTCTGCAATCTGCGATCGAACTCGGTGCGAGCGGCTTCGCCTAGGATGCTCCCAGACGAGCAAGCTTGTGCCGAACAATGCTCGGGACTCCCCCCGGCCAGATGAGACGGAAGAGTGCCAAGATTCCCCGAAGGTTCACTTTCGGATGGAATAGGATGAACCGAGGCTCCCAAGTTGGTCCGAACTTGCTCTTGAAGAACCGCTCCGTGGTCATCGGGTAAATGGCGTCGAGGTACCGGAGGGCCGCTTTCATCGCTTTGTCGCGTTGGTCAAAGGAATGCTCTGAGGGGGCGCGCGGCACCATGCCCATGTACACCCTGCGGAACCCTTCCTCCGAGAGACGTCGGAAGGCCTTCCAGAGCAGGAGATCCATCGCACCGCGAGGCGAGTCCAGCCGACGGCGAGTCAGGTCCAGATACGCCCCATGCGAGGGAAAGATGGGATAGAAAACCGCAAAGGTCTCCAACCCCCTCTCGGTCTTGGCAACAAAGTGCCGACACGCCTCATAGCCGGGCATGAAGGGCTTACCGACAATGAACGAGAGCGAGCCGGTCTTGCGAGACTTCAACCAGTCCCGCGAAATCCGCTGGAACTCCTTTGCGAGGGTCCTGCGATCGA
This sequence comes from Thermoplasmata archaeon, assembly GCA_046759065.1. GTDB lineage: Archaea > Thermoplasmatota > Thermoplasmata > RBG-16-68-12 > JAGMCJ01 > JAGMCJ01. Next base: position 1,393 of record JBHIBK010000432.1, read on the forward strand.
GGGATTCGCCTGCCAGCAAGTCTACCGTGACGCCAGCCCGTTTCGCGTGGCCGACTCCGTGGCGGAGATTCCGATAGCGAGGACCTTCGAGGCTTAGAGATGAGAGGTCGACGACGGCCTCGCTGCCCACCCACAGGCTTTCGAATCCCGACTCTTCGTAGTGAGGACGGGCTTCCTGCGTGACTGGCATGGAGACGACGTCACTACCTTCATCGGCGGAGAAGCCCACGAAGGAACGCAGCAGGTCCGATGTCTCCGAGGGAGGGCAAACCGGTTCCCCCAAGATCGCATTGCTCTGCGACGTCGACCCGTAGGCGAGGAATCCCTCTGTCCCACCAGCCTGGTAGATCGTTAGATCGGGATTCAAGCAGAGGAAAGAGGTGGGACACCGGCCGTGCGCCCGAAGGAGGGGAAGAAGCCGCTCGATTCGTCCCTCCTTCACATTGTCACGGACGGTTGATTGGGACGACTCCATCGGTAGTCCGCCATCGCGTCCATCGGTAAAGGACCTTCCACTAGTCGCCCGAAAAAAGCCTTATGTTCCATTCTGCGATGACAT
>JBHIBK010000433.1:0-1947 GCA_046759065.1 Thermoplasmata archaeon
CTGGGACGATTATCTCAAAACCAGCGTTCTCCTTGACCATTTCGACCGTTACACCTGGATGGGTCGATTTCAGTCTCATTTTCTTGTCCTCAAAATCCATCACGCAAAGAGGAGTGACCACCAATGAGGGACCATCGCTGAGCAGTTCACCATCCACGAACCCAGGTCCGCTTATGAAGTCCACTTCAGGAACGAAATTCCTTGTATTGTGGGCCATTGTGTAGATGATGTATCTACCTGCGCGGGACAAGAATGGAAGGCCAACTGAACCAGGTCCCCTGAACTTTATCTCTCCCGGTTTTCCGATCCCGACAAGATTGCAATTTCCCTTTGCATCGATCTGCAGACCGCCCGCAAAGAAGACATCGATCTCAGGTCTTGCTTCCAGATCGATCACATCCGGCAGTGCATAGATACACTCAGCCCTCAGAAGCCGGTCGTCACAAGAGGACTCTGGCAGAGGTTCGAGCCTGGGATTGATGGCACCGCTTCCACCGCATATGAAGGACACGTTGGGTGCGTGCGTGAGCTGAGCCAATCGACTAGCGAGCATCGGCAACGCGCTGTAGGCCCCCATGATTACCACTTCCCCGTCTCTGAGATGATGCGACATTGCGGCGGCCATCCTCTCTCCGACTGTGACTTCTACCATGGGATATCACGCTCCATGAGCTTGGTGGCCTTCTCCCTTCCCCCGATTACCTCCAGGTAATCCTCGTTCGTCTTCGGTCCGTAAACGTATTTGTCTAGATAGGCCGAGAAGTCCTCCTTGCATGCATTCAGGTATTCCTTCAAATGGTCCTCGTCATAGGTGTAATATCTGTGGGAAGCGGTGGGGTGACAGCCGAACGGAACGTTTATGACCGCATCGACCAACAAGCCCGGCACGTTGACCTTGTGCGCCTTCTCCAGTATGTATTCGCTCGGTACTACCTCCTCTACCTGGATTATCACCTTGTCACTTGCTTTAATCATGTCGAAATCGGTGAACTTGCTCCCCTCGAATATCGCGTTCCCGTACGCATCTGCTTTCTGACAATGAATGACGGCAACATCGGGTTGCAGTGACTTGACACACATCACGTTCTCGCCCGTGAACGGGTCCTTTGTGAACTTGTAGTCCTCCTCATTCAACTTGGGCACCGAGGTCGCTTCCAGCCCCTTGGGGAGCGGGTGGAAGGGAAGGGAACTTGCTCCTCCTCTCAGCGAATAGACCGAAAAGGCCTCATCACACTCTCTCACTTTCAGATCACCACTCTGAGCGAACTTCCGGAAGTTGGGAGCCAAACCCAGATGTTCGAATCCCACGTACGAGCAGTATATCTCTCCGACCAAGCCAGCACCAATAAGCATGTCGGCGTTCGTACAGGCCGAGGGACTGGTCGTCAGACTTCCGATGTTCTTCTTCTGCCTGACCATCTCCCTTATCACTGCCATTGCGTTGTTGTGCATGTGCATCCCTCCGACCGCGAGCAAACATCCGTCCTTGACGAACTGCCTGACCGCATCACCAGCTTCCATAACCTTCTCTTTTCGAGCCACCTTTTCCCGCTCCTCAAAATCTTTAATAAAGGTAGCGCATTATCAGTGATTGTCTATAAAAAATTTCTTGGGTAGAGGGGGTAGGAATGGAACTCGAAAACAGGAATGCAATCGTCACAGGAGGAAGTGTGGGAATAGGGGCCGCGATGGCAGTCGCTCTCGCGGAAGCGGGTGCGAACGTAGCATTGAACTTCAGAAAGCATGACGCCGAGGCAAGGGAAGTCATTGCCGAGGTCGAGAAACTGGGCAGGAAAGGTCTGGTCGTACAGGCCGATGTCTCTTCTTTCGAGGACGCCCAGAAGATGGTGGACCAGGTTGTCAAAGAATTCGGAGGACTGGACATCCTCGTCTGCAACGCCGGCATCAATTGGGACGGAGTCATATGGAAGATGACCGAGGAACAGT
>JBHIBK010000434.1:0-1944 GCA_046759065.1 Thermoplasmata archaeon
GACGTCGCTCTCACACAGCGAAGATCGCCGGTTCGAATCCGGCTGAGCCCACTTTTACTTTTATAAGGCTTTCGGCGACCCTCGAACGAGCGTGTCTGCACACCAGAACCCCTTATGGCGAATCAGATAATTGAGGCTTGGCGTCCTCCTCTACGAGGTAGGAAGATGGCCGCAAGGACGAGCGGATCGCCGATATGCATTTGAGAGAGAGGTAACCTAATGGCATGGTATCAGAGGGCGAAGGAGAAAGCGCGGATACGTGAATTGGAATCGGAACTTGAGGAGCTTACCCAGCGCTACGCCGAGCTCGTGAATATGCTTGGAGAGGTTCTCGCGAAACTCCACGAAGGCGCAGTGGAAGAGGCCTCTGACTCACTTCGGACCGAGTACGAATACCGCAGGGCTGAGCTCAAGGACCAGCCCAATCACGAACAGTGAATTGGCAGGTGGGGACCGGGGGCGGGCATCACTATGGCTTTCCAGATGAGGCAGGGGGCGGGCGTGGATCTGGCCAATCGATGGAAAGCGCCTTCCCCGCCAACTCCTCGTAGAACGCTGCGTTCTTAACCTGAAGATAGAAGAGCCCATCAAGGAACTTGGCGGCAGCCACATTGAATGCATTGTCCAGCATTGCAGACCCCGCCGCCCACCGTCGCAGGCTACGGACAATCGCGGCCTTTTCCCTGTTCAGGTGCGCCTTCTCCCCATAAATGACCAAGTTGAGAACCCGACGGTTCGTCAAGGTCTCCTCGTAAACGAGCTTGCCAGAATTAGGGTCCTGTCGCTTGTACACTATCGATGGCTCAGTTGTCTGGTCAAGGTAGGCGTTTATTTTCACACGGGCCTCGAGGAAGTCTGTTTTGTGCCGGCTTGAGCGGCGGAGCCGCTCGTAGAGTTCAGCCATCCTATGCAGGCTTACCTCATCGTTATCTTGCTCCATGAGTCGGAGCGTAAGTATCATCGCATCGACCGCCTCCCCTGGGGTCCTTGAGTCTTGGCTTGGGGTTCGGCTTCGCCCTCCCTCCACGTAATTGTGACCCCAGTGGACTCAGTGGCCATTTCACGTGCAAACGTAGAACGCCGCAGCGTGTTCACCTTCTCGTTGAACAGGCTCATGCGGTCCAGTGCTTCGGTCGACGGTACTGTGGGAGATGCCACAACCAAATCCTCCAGATGATAGGACGGGGTAGACCAAAAAGCTGGGTCCATCAAGGATCGTCTACGTCGAGGCCCGAGAGCCCACTTTGACCTTTAAACGCCTTTTGGCGACCCTCAATCGAGCGTGTCCTGGCGCCTCGAGTTGTTAAGCCGATGGCGTAATTGAACCTTGCCACCAGGTGATGAACTAGGGCTGGCACATGATGCCCGAACTGGACTTCATCGTTCCATTCGGTTGCAGTGTGGTAGCTTGTCCTGTAGAACGCGCAATCAGGTCCAGCCGGCATAATCATGGATCAGGGATGACGCATCGGGAACATATGCCCCGCAGTTGGGCAGTCCCAGCGAATGTCACACGCCCCACAGGTTTCTCTAGAAGGAATCTGCGAAGGAGGGCTCCAATCGTCAAGCGTCCTTCTTCGCTCAATTTCTGCGACAGTCCCCTGGAAGACATTCATGGCTCGTGAGATGGATCTCTTGCCGAAGGGCACCTCCACCAGCATGTCTTCCAATTCCTTCTCCCCAAGGAAGCACAGAACCGCACGTTGCGGGAACTGCCCATTCTTCTGACGATAAAGTTCCGCATAAACCTGCATCTGAAATTCGTAGTTCTCCATTTCTGCTGAATCCGACGCGACCCGCTGCGATCCCTTATAGTCCCAGATCTCCCTTCCGTTCTTGGCTTCTCCAGCCGTTTGGGCCAGGACATCGACCACACCGTGAAGCACAAAGTCCTCCAGGGAGACCTGGAGTTTGTGTTCAGTGTCGATAACCCGCGGGTATAGC
>JBHIBK010000435.1:0-1943 GCA_046759065.1 Thermoplasmata archaeon
CTTCGTTCTCTATCCCCCGACCCCATCTGAAAACGCCACTCACTCGTAGAGACTACCCAGGGCAAAACATTAATACCAAGCCAGACTCATATAGGAAGAAAGCTGGGGGAGGGGGACGATGCGCTATCCCTTGTTCGAAAGAATCTTCGTTACCGCAATTGGGGCTTTGTTACTGACAGGGAGTCTGCTTGCTAGTATGGGAAACGTCGCTGACAATGATGCAGATAATGGGATTATCATACATTCAGGCAGCTACGAAGGAATCCCATCCGCTGATTCAGATGACGGTAAGTTTCTGTTGATAGCAGGAAGCGGACACCAAACGATAGCTGGAACCGAGGTAGTCGCCTACATTGGCATACCTGAGAACGAATCGACCTTCGAGGTGGGCATTTTCGACGGTGATATCGGCCTACACTGGGACTTCTCCGGTGAAGGAACGACTAGTTTCACCCTCTACATGGATCCCTTGAAGAACGGGACGACCGCCAATCCCGTGGCAACATGGACCAGTGATGATTGTCCTGACGATGATTGGTACACACAGAACTTCACAGTTTCTGCTGGGGCTCAGGCTCCAAGCGGGAATTACTTCTATATGCTTAGGGTTGAATGGCAGGGCGGGATCCCCCAATCCGGACTGAACGACTTCAAGATTCGGACCACGGCTCAGATTAGCCTTGCGTCCGGCCACGAGTTCGGGTTTGCTGGAGGTCCTCAGAATCTTGGCTTTGATCCAGGTTTCGGACCTGAGAACACGTACGACGGTCTTTGGTGCTACAACTTCTATATTCCAATTGAAACGTCTAGGGTTGTGTTCCGCGACGGTGATGCCGACATAAAGTACGACACCGATGATCCCAACTCGCCACCCCCTGAAGGCGACAACGATGGCAATCCTCCCGATGACAACCATCTCGATTGGGGCGATGATGTCAGGGTAAGCCCAAACATCTATGTCGTGGTGACTGACCCCGACGGCAATATCTACCAGAACAGCAACCCATCAGGGAACGGTGAATGGGAGCTCTTCACCATAGGGAATCTTCCCGATGATGACTATGAAGTCAACTACACGCTCTCGCCCGGTCTGTGGCAGTACGAGGTCAAAGGAATGGATGCGCACAATGCCAATTTCCTGGAGACGACGTACGAGATTTTCGTCTGCGGTGCGACGCCCCCCTTGCCAGTAAATCCCCCGCCGGAGGTGGATCCGGACCACACTGAGGATGTGCTTGGAGGTGCGACCTACTACTACTCGCATTCAATCACCAACAAGGGCCTTGCCCAAGCCTACAATCTCATGGGAGAATCCACTCTCGGTTGGTTTGCCGGGATATTCGAAGACTCCAACGGCGACGGTGTCCACGACCCGGGTGAGCCCGAGGTCAGTCAGACACCGGACTTGAACACCAATGAGTCATACTACGTCCTCGTCGCGGTGGACGTCCCGAGCGGTCCGCCGGGAACCACTGACACGGTTACGCTGACGGCCTCCTCGAGAATAGAATGGGCGATTCGAGACTCGGCCTCTGATGAGATAAGTATTCTTGTGAATCAGCCACCAAACCCCAATGCGGGAGGTCCTTATCTCGCAAACGAGGGCGAGACTCTTCTCCTCGATGCGAGCGCATCAACTGATCCAGACGGAGATGCTTTGGAGTACATGTGGGATGTCGATGATGACGGAATTTTCGAGACCAACTACTCAGTCAATCCGATTTTCAGTTTCACATTCGGTGATGACCACACCGGAACGGTCAGATTGAGGGTCACGGATGGAACGTATGTTGTCGAAACTAACTCCAGCGTGACGATTCCCAACGTGGCACCCTCCGTGCAGGGATACTTCGATCCGCGTGCTCTTTCCGGCATAACGTTCAGGATCGCAGGTGAGAAGTGGCACGATGTCGAGTTCCACCTCTACGAGGACGGAACCGAGA
>JBHIBK010000436.1:0-1940 GCA_046759065.1 Thermoplasmata archaeon
TCGAACAGGTAATCGAGGATGGCGTGGCTCTCGTCCTCGTCGAAGCCGTCCAAGGCTTGATGTGGTGCACCGCCTGCCGGAAGGCTTGGGAAGACTTCAAGGAGGCCTTGCAAGCCTAGCCCTGGGCCTGCTGGAGTGCCCCGTGGCTGCGGGAAGGAAGTTGCATCGTGGAGAGCTTTCAAGAGTACACGTTTGTCGTTGCTGGCGTATGACGCCTCGGGCAAACCCCATCACCCATTCAAGTTTTATCAAATGAAGAAACACGGAGACTACGCATCTTAACCGTCAAGCCCGTGAACTATATGGAAGCCAAAGATAGCAAGGAAGTCCTCGTCTTCGAAGAGGGCAACCGTCTCTTCCACTGCTTCCTTGAACCTGCCCCTTTCGTCGCGGGTCAGCGAGACTGCTTCTCCGACATGACGGGAGTTCCAGAGGCCTGAGCTTCTGACCTTCTCGTCGTAGGCGAACTTCCCGAGCCATTCACGCGAAGCCCTGCAATCGGGGCAGGCTGAGAGGAGAGCGATCAGCTTCCTCTCCATCAGGTTCCTGAAGGCCATGTCCTCGATACTCACTACACGGAAGGCGAATTTGGACCTCAGGAGGTCCGAGACCCTCGCCTCAATGGGTCTGCAGCGCTCGCACGCTTTCGCATCCTGCATCTCCCAGTGGCCCTGGCCTGGAGCGGGCCGAAGACATGGATGATTCGGGTCTCTCTGCCGCAGGATGGCCCCTCCAATAAACTTGCGAAATACACTGCTGTTCTTGTTGCCCCCGTAGTGCTGCCGGAGTCTAGCCACAAGCCTGCCTTGCGAGTGGGGGTGGTTGCCGACCCTGACGATGCGCGGTTCGCCGTCATGGGCATTGAACTCGCCCTTTTCGTAGAAGAAGTACAGGCCACTCTTCGGCAACACTTCGGACGGCGAGTTGAGGAGTGGCAGCTCCGAGAGAACGCGATGGAGATCCGCACATCTAGGCTGCATACACCCCCCCCCACAGACGCCGCTATCCTACTTCGCCAATCTGCCCTAGTCCATCGAGACGTAAATTCCAGTTACGATGTGTGCGGTAGTGCCGGACGAGTTCTCGTGCAGTGTATGCATGGACCTGAATCATATTACAGTCCAAGCTTTTCCGCAAAGTCACGAAGTCCTTGTAGGGGACGGCATATGCGCGGAGGTGAGCAGGGACTTCGGGTTCAAGGCCCAGCTTGGTTCGCTTCAAACCAATGAGGACTACCTCTCCCTTCGCCCTGGCCATCCCGAGATTCTCGTACACTGCTGAATAGTAATCCCCTCCCATCGCCATTACGAGCACTTCCCCGGGCTCTAGGAAACCGAACAAGTCGGAGAGGGTGAGAGGCTCGTCGACGAGCCCAGTCTCAGTGAGTAGCCGCCACCATTCCCTATTCCACCCAACCGCTAATTGGCCGCTGAAATCTTTGGCAACTGAGTCCTCCTTCCCAGGTTTGAAAGTCGCTCCGTAGCCAGGTATGCTGGTGCTGCCCGAAACGAGCCCGAGGCCCGCTGATACGATCCACAGTCTACACTCGTCTCCGAGCGTCCGGAACTCTTCAAGAACCTCTAAGTAGGCGTTCCAAAGGGAGCCTGCGTATACTCGGGTCGCCTCACTTAGCGGCCCCCTCCGAACCCTTTCTTGAATCGCTTCATTCCACTCCGTCCACCGCTCTAGGACCGTCTCACCCTGAATGTCCCTCAGTCGGGGGCCTCCCAGGGTCTTTGAGCCGACGCAGCTTACTACGAGATGGTTCATGCAGGTACATGGACCAAAGACACTATTAATATGCTCACGTTAACACCGTTAACATGGAAGAAATAACTCACATAGCCCCGCTGGGTTTCGAGAGAGACAGGGTAGTGGTGCCCTTCAGGAAGTATCCAGTGACCAGGGTTCATCTGCTGACCGTCGCCAGCGAGAGGCAC
>JBHIBK010000437.1:0-1931 GCA_046759065.1 Thermoplasmata archaeon
AGAATCGGGAAAATCAGACTCTCCAAAAAGGTGAGGAAAGAGATCCTCTCGAGGATGCTGGAAACGTACGATTCCCATCTTGTCGATCCCAACGAGTCAGCGGGGATTGTGTCAGCTCAGTCAATCGGGGAGCCAGGAACACAGATGACCATGAGGACATTCCACTACGCGGGAGTTGCCGAGATAAACGTTACCCTGGGATTGCCCAGACTGATAGAAATAGTGGATGCTCGCAGATCCCCCAGTACGCCCATGATGGAGATCCATTCGAAGGGTTCTGCCAGAGAGGACCTTGAAAGCGCAAGGAAAGTCGCTTCTGACATTGAGGCAACCTATCTGGAGGATGTCAGCGACATTGAGACGGACATGGTGAACATGCAGGTGATAATCCGTCCAGATCTCGACAGGCTGACCTCTGATGGATTGACGGCCAAGAGTCTCGAGAAAGCCGTGAAGAAGATGAGGGGAACGGGTATCGTGGGATATGAGAAGGACAAGCGTACCAAAGATGAGATAATCATCGTGAAAACGGATAAGAGCTCTTTCAAGAAGTTGCAGAGGTTGCGAGAGAATCTGGCGGTATTGAGAATCAAGGGAATCAAGGGCATATCAAGGGCCATAATCAGAAAACAGGACGGAGAGTACGTCATCTACTCAGAGGGCTCCAATTTCAAGGAGGTTCTCGATTTGGAGGCGATCGATCCAACGAGGACAACCACAAACAACATCCAGGAGATATATGAGGTCCTCGGTGTGGAAGCTGCAAGGAATTCCATAATCAGAGAGGCCTCGGAAACCCTGAGGGAGCAGGGCCTGACAGTCGACACTAGGCACATCATGCTCGTCTCTGACATCATGACGAATGATGGAGACGTGAAAGCGATAGGTCGTCACGGTATCTCTGGAAGGAAATCGAGCGTCCTGGCGAGGGCAGCTTTTGAAATCACATCGACCCACCTCATGCGTGCTGCCATCATCGGCGAAGAGGACTACCTCGATGGTGTGGCGGAGAACGTAATTGTAGGTCAACCTGTCACCCTAGGTACCGGAGCGGTCACATTAGTGTATCGACCGATAGGGCGGTCGAAGAAGGGGGCAAAATAGTGGATGTCGGTAGGGAAATCAGGAAAGCGATTGAGACCGGCACCGTTCAGCTCGGTGTGGAGCAGACGAAGAGGGCGGTAAGTGATGGGAGGGCAAGGCTGGTCATACTCTCCAAGAACTGCCCAGATGATTTCCTGCGCGGTCAATCCCAGGCAAGGACGCTTCTATTTGACGGATCAAATGCCGATCTCGGATCTGTTTGTGGAAAGCCTTTTTCCGTCTCAGCTCTCGCCATTCTTGAGCCAGGTGAATCTGAGATCCTGGGAGCTTAGGGTGAGTCCATTGGCAGGAGTTACCTTCAACGAGCAAACGATAAGCTATATCGGATTCTTTCAGCGAATCACGGGTTCGAGAGTAAAGGACTGTATCGACACCGATGACAAGATAGTATTCGTCGTTGAGCCGGGATTCATCGGAAAGGCCGTCGGGAAGAAGGGGGAAACCGTATCCAAACTTAGAAGGATGCTGAAGAAGAACTTACTCATCGTCGAGTATTCTGATGATCCAAAACTCTTCATCGCGAACATCTTTCATCAGTTCAAAGTCGAAGGCGTGAAGATGGAGGACCGGCCGGGGGGAACACACGCAACCGTCAAGGTTGATCCCTCACTGAAGGGCAAGGCCATAGGAAGGGAAGGAGCAAACCTGAAACTTGCCAGGCAGATAGTGAGGAGACACCACCCCATCGAGAGCATAAGCGTGGACTAGCAGCGAAGTTCTTAAATCCCTATTTCTCGATACGCTTCAGCGACAAGGGATGGGAATCATGTGCAAGTATCTTTATCGTGGTGACAAGTGCTGCAGCCCGGCGGTCGAGACTGGGGAAT
>JBHIBK010000438.1:0-1931 GCA_046759065.1 Thermoplasmata archaeon
CATATATTGGTGAGCGGCAGCGAGATAGTCCTTGAGATCGTGAAAGTAGATTTGGGCAAGTTGGAAGGATAGTTCGCCATCGGATTCTTGACTCAGCACGCCGCCGATGAGGAGGGCGAGCTTCTCCAGGCCAATGTCCATATCCTTCAGCTCGAAGTTGGCGATGATTTCTAATTGGCGGTGCGCTTCTCCGGTCAACTCGCTTGCCGGATACTGCCTCAGGAAGTCCTCGTAGGTGTCAATCGCTTTCTCATGTTGCTTATTCTTCCGGTAGCATCGTGCGATACCGAACAAAGCATCGTCGACGTTCTCATGCCGTGGATAGGCTGTTCGAAATTTGTCATATGCCAGTATCGCTCTCGGATAGTCCAGGAGTTTCATCTCATAGATCTGCGCGGCCGCGAAGCCAGCCTCTGCAGCAGAGGCGTCGTCCGGATACCGTTCCCAGAAGTCCGTGTAAAAATTGACCGCCTCTTGGTAGCTTTTCAGTAAGAACGCATTGCGTGCGTAGAACAGATAACCGGCGCGTCGGTCTGACTCGGGTGCATGATTGGCTCTCAACAGCCGCGCATAATACGCGTTTGCTCGTGCATATTGTTTTTGCTTTTCGAGAGCCTGCGCCGTCCTTAGATACACGTTCGACACACGATTGTTTTTCGGGTACGATCGAATGAAGTTTTCGTACGTTACGAGGGCGTTCTGGTAATCCAGGAGCTTCATGTAGGAATCGCCTATGGCGATGAGCGATTCCTGTTTCAAACTCGTGTCGACGTCTGCAGTCGCGGCACTGAGCTGCTGAAACGAAGCGATGGCCTCCAGATGCTGGCCGTAGTTCTGCTGAATCTTGCCGAGCTGGAGAAAGGCACTCGAGGTGGCAGCTGTGGTTCGATAGTTGTTGATCACCAGACGAAAGTCATTTTCTGCCTCCTCGATTCTCCCGACGAGTTGGAACAGGGCACCTCGCGAGACCAGTGTCTGGGCTTTCAGCTCCGGCGGTGCTTCGGCAGCGAGAACACGGTTGAATTCTGTCAGCGCCTGCTGGTGATTCCCTTCTTCAGCGTAAAGGGCTCCAAGAAGGAGGCGAGCGTTCAGCACCGTGGCGCTCGCTGCATATTCATCAATCAGAGCGCGAAGGGCTTTCCCGGCGTTCTCGACATCACCGGCGCGTTTAAAGTATTCGCTAGACTTGATGAGGGCGTCAGGTGCGATTTTGCTACTTGGATGGAATATCTTGACGCGTTCAAACGCTGAAGCTGCCTCCTTATAGTTAGTCATCTCAGCGTAAGCCTCTCCGGTCTTCCACCACGCCTCAGGAGCTCTGACGTGTGCCGGGTAGGTAAGAGCAAAGGTTTGGAAAACGATGCGTGCTTCTTCAAACTGATGCAGCTTCATCTGTGTCAATCCAAGGAAGAAGCGCGCCTCGATGCCATTTTGGGTGTTGGGGTAAGTACTGATGAACTGTTTGAATTGCTCCACTGCAAGATCATACATTCCGTCGTTGTAGAGGTTAACGGCAAGTTTGAAGTTAGCGTTTTCCTGGGTGTCTTGGGAGAAGAGGGTGGGGTGTAGTAAAACGTTAAGAACCAAGAGCAGGCCGTAAATCCGTGTGCCCCGACGAGACTTCATCTAGTTCATCGCACTGTTCGCTATTCTGACCGTCTTGGCACCAAATGTAACACATTAGGCCGAGGGAATCAAGGATTGCAGGTCGCAAACGTATGAGAGCATTTAGTCCGCTTAACAAATGCAATGTGCTCGCGTCCATGTTGCTCTATTGGGGTCGAGATAGGCTGAGCGTCAGCTGCCCGAGGCGATTCACTCCGCGGCCAGCAGGAAAATCACAGCTTCTTGAACATCAACGCCCGCTTCACTTGCTGAATAGCGCCCGTGACGTCGATACCGCGCGGACAGGCTTCCGTGCAATTGAAGAC
>JBHIBK010000439.1:0-1928 GCA_046759065.1 Thermoplasmata archaeon
CATCTCGTTCTTACCCAAGCTCTTGATGTCCTCGAGGATGTCACCCTCCTCGGGTTTCTCCTCGCCCACTATGGTCGCGAGTATCTGATCTATGGACTTCTCATCGTCTATTTCGATCTTGTCCAAGTCCAGTCCAGGTTCGGAATCGAAGTCGAAAAGAGACAGGTCGGTATGGCAGGAAGAGCATATCTTTGCGGCGGGGTCAATCGGTTCATCACACACAGGGCAAGTCTTTTTCTCCCCGCTCGCCAAAGAAGTTCACCTCGAGCACAAGCTGTCGGGTTTGAACTAATGTTGCATGTGGGTTAAATAGTTATCGATATGGGTCAGACCTTTCAGAAACATGATAATCAAAACGATAGAGTTAAATTCTAAAAGGATATCTAAACGACAATCGTCCGGGAGATTTACATGTTCAAAAACTCAATGGAAGGGCTGGACAAAGTCTTCAAGACGGACATAGAATCACCCAAGATAATACTCGTGACCGGCCCTCCTGGATCCATGAAGACAAGCTTTTGCTACGCTGTGATGTCCAAGTATCTCTCTAATACCGGGGAGTTTGGCCTTTATACGACACTCGAAGAAAGCGTTACCAGTCATCTCAAGAACATGGAGAGTCTGGGTATCGACATCTCTCTCAACCTGCAAATCTCGGATTTCACGGATCTGCGGGAGATAGATCAGGTGGTTGATGAGAGCGAGGCGACAGACTACCTGCAGTTCATAGAGAAGATGATAACGCACTTCAAGAAGGTGCACGGCAGGAAGTTCAAGATCTTCGCCCTCGACTCCCTTGGAGCCCTCTATTCACTCATGGAAGACGTAAGCGAAATGAGGAAGAAGATGTTCTACTTCTTCAAGATGATTCGAGACAACGATCTGATTTCATTCGTCATCATGGAGAGATCTCTCGGAGCAGAATCCCAGCTTCTCGGAAACGAGGGTTTCTTGGTTGACGGGATAATCATGCTGGGACTGGACCGGATGAGGGGAAAGCTCGTTCGCTATCTCCAGGTCGAAAAGATGAGGGCCGCACAGCATAGCATGGAGAGGCATGCCATTCAAGTTGCGGAGAGTGGAATATCCATTCTCGGTCCGATTTTCGATAGCGGAGGTGAGTAGATACAAAAGATTATTATGACGAAAGATGTATTCCTTTCAAGCGGGATTATTTATCTATACGAGGCGATATAATTGGCGGAAGAAGAGGGTCCTGAGGATGAAGTCGTTTCTGCATCTGCCCTTGGCAGTGAGTCCATATTCGACACGATAAAGAAGGTCGAGCAGGCACTCAAGGAAAAGGAAGACACGATCAGGAAGAAAGAAGAGGAACTGAGTGAGCTTGAGAACGATCTTCAAGCAAAGAGGGACGAATTCGAGTCTGCTAGGCAGACACTTGACTCCGAGAAAGAGAGCTTGGAGGCAGAGAAGAGTGAGCTGGCAGCTGAAAGGGAAAGGACAGAGGAACTAAGCGAAGAAGTCTCCCAGAAGGAGGCGGAATTCGCCGACCGAGAATCGGAGCTGGCTGCCAGGCAAGAACAGCTCGTCTCTCGTGAAGAGGACGTCCTGAGGCGGGAGGAGGAGTTCTCATCGAAGGAGGACGAGATCTCCTCGAAGAGGAATGAGGTTTTCGCAAGGGAAGAAGCCCTCCTGAAAATGGAGAAAGAGCTGAGAGATGTCCTCGACTCCAACATCCAGAAGGGGAACGACCTGGTGGAGCGCGAGAAGCAGATAGCCGCCGAGGAGGAAGAAGTGCGGCAGCTCAAGCAGAAGCTGATTGAGGATGGAAGGAAGCTCATGGAGAAAGAGAAGGCGATTCTCGGCAAGGAAGTCGAGGTGAGGAAGAGGGTCGAGGCCAAGGTCACGGAAGCTGAAGTTGCCGAAGAAGCCCCCGCCGAGGAGGTGACGGAAGCCACCGAGGAAGC
>JBHIBK010000440.1:0-1926 GCA_046759065.1 Thermoplasmata archaeon
CGAATTTCTTGTCTCATATGACAACGTGACCATCCGGGCACTATCGGAAACCATCCGTGACAGGAACGCAACAGCCTATGTGTATCGCGATTTGCTTCCCGCGACTCACTACCACATCCGCATCAGGACGGTATGTGACAACTCGTCGGAGTCTCTCTCGGAGGTCTACGAAGTCATGACACCGCCAACTCCGGTGACGCTTCACGCAACTATGTCCGAACAGGCTCTGACACTGACTTGGTCGACAAACACTGATCAGAACTTCTCCAGATATGATGTGTATGTGTCCTTTTTGGAGGGTCAGCTTGGGACGCTGGTGGCCTCTGTTGACAATCGATTCGCGAACTCCATGATATTGACCAACCTAACAAGAGGACCAGACTACTTCCTCACTGTCGCTGTTATCAGCTCTCACGGCAAGGTTTCCTATTCGGACCAAGCTGTTGTGCCCTTCGAGACTCAGACGGACTATTCGCTGTTGGTGATAATCACAGTCTCCATGATAGTAATAGCACTTCTGTTTGCAGCAATCAGATATGGGCAAACGAGACGTGTTCGCCCTTGATGTGATTGCCTTGGTTTCTCTCCGCGCTCATTTCTCCGGCGGCGAACACGAGCACGCCGCATCGCGGGTAGTCGTTCTCCTCATCTGGGAGGCGCCCCGCCAGAAAATGTCGTCCTCCAATGAGAAGTGCGACCTTTCTGCATTGCACCCCTGGCCCATCCAACTGACACCATATCCCATTCTGTGGATTTGTCACCAGCACAGCATTCATATATCCCGGGCGAGAATAACAACAGGGACTTTCCCAGAGGGGGAGAATATGAAGATGAAGAACTCGTTCGGAACCAAGTTCAGTGGGACCATGGACAAGATGACAGCTGTGACCAGGAACGGCGTCAACTTCCTCAGGACGCACGTCGTGCCGCACAATCCGAGATCGCCGCTCCAGCAGAGGAACAGGAACCATTTCGCGGGGGGCGTCGAGACGTGGCGCTCCCTTCGTGAGGTGCAGAGACGCTTCTACAACGGGATCGCGAAGAGGACGTCGGGATACAACGTCTTTCTCGGCAAGTGGATGGGATTCCACACCAAGGGAGAAGAGCCCGAAGTCCCGCTCATCCTGGCGGGGACCCCGCTCAAGGGCGACGAGGGCTGGTTCATCCTGAGGCGGGGAACGAAGCCGCTGTTCGAGTGCCCGCTCACGGATGTGTTCGAGATCGCCCTGACCGTCGAGGACGGCCCATACGACCTCGTCCTCAGGCTGGGTGGTGTGGAGGATGTTATCACTATTGAGAACATCTCTGCCCTCGAACTACCCGCAACCCTGGAGGGCCTCGGACTTAGAGTGCAGCTTGATCTCTCGAAGGAGGCTTCTAGATAGGTGCTTTCCCACTCCGAATCCGCTCCTGATCCACAAAGGCATTGCTCCGATATAGCTCCGTTCCAGGTCCGTTATGGCTCCGTTTCAACCAAAGAATTGCTCCGTCTCAACAAAGACATAACTCCCTCTCAAGGATAGCCTTACCATTATCCTGCTTCTATCCATCCCTGACCAAGCCTCAGGGCACAGAATCGCTCGGGCGGGCTTCGCTCCCGACTAAGGCGCGAAATGCTCGATGTCCAGGATCGACCCGACGCGGTCCTCCTTGAGAACGGCCCTCACCTTCATCCCGTTCTTCACCTCGCTCGCCTTGATGTAGTGCACCAGGCCACCCTGCGTGCCGTCAATCTTCACGAAACCTATCACGAACGGCTCGGCGAGCTTCTTGTCCTCGATGTCCACGTGAACTTCCGTGTGGGCCACGACCTCGCCCTCGAGGGGCACGTCCTTCCACTCGTCCAGCTCTGCGAAGCACTTCTCACAGTACATCCGCGGCGGCACGTACGTGACATCGCACTTCGGGCAGCGCGTCCCCACGAGC
>JBHIBK010000441.1:0-1924 GCA_046759065.1 Thermoplasmata archaeon
ATGACCGCGACGAAGGCACTCGAATCGGAGACCGTGACCAGCCGAAGGCTGGGGCTCCTCGGCGCGTGAGATAGGTCGACGCACGGGAAGCACGCGACATCCCGAAGACCAAGAGCGATTCGCGAGAAGTTTGATGCGGCGTCCTGTTGAACAACTCATCAAGGAGAATACACAATAGTAGCGCTTTAGGGGGAACTCCATTGGAGCAAACTGCAATCGGGGTCGAAAGATCAGGAGGGGCTCGCCCCTCTCTGATCTCCTTGATTTTGCGATTATCGAAGGAATTGGAGGGAGGTAGGCGTCCGAACTATCGGTGACAGGTGGTTCAGGTTACATTGGTTCCGCCGTCGCACAGGACCTACTGCGACGGGGATTCGCCGTTGAGACCTTGGACATTCTGCCTCAGAGGGAGGGCCTGAAAGAACTCGGCGTTCCTCACACAATCTGCGATCTCAGAGATTACGACGCGCTGAGTTGACCGTCCTTCACATAGTCCCTCCCTTCAGGATGACGGTCTCTTATCATCTAAAGAGGGCCTTTGTTCTGGGACAGGTGTGGGCCAAGAAGAAAGCCCCTCCATCCACCGGACATCGTATGAGGTTAGTCAGTGGACTTCTTATCTCCATCTGTGAGGCGTTACCCGCTGGACATAGTGCCTCACTTCGTCCGACCGCTTCTCCTCCGATTCGGACTTGCGTATGAAGCGAAAGTTTGTGTTCACAATCCGTCCGAAGGTTGGAAGATTACCACGACTTACCTTGCATGACCACTGTGTTGGATTCTTCCGTTTCCAGAATCCAAACAGGATCTATAACCCCGCCCGCGCTCGGGATACGGGCCCCCACCTCTCGGAGCGAGATCTCATACACTGTCCCAATTCGATCGGTCGGTGACGATGAACATTACACGTTACTTCATGTACAAGCGTATCGGGACTGTCCTCCAAGACCTGCCATGCGTGGGCCGCGTTCTTGGAATCAGCGGCGTAGGGCAGCTGTATGCTTACTTTGACCAAAGGAACAGCGAACTGGTCGATCTGCACTATCCGCGCGTGGACGCCCACTCCCTGCCCTTCCGAGACGGTTCCTTTGACTGGGTACTCACTGACCAAGTGCTGGAACACATAGAAAACCCGTTTCAGGTGGTGGAAGAGAGTCGGAGAGTCCTGAAACCTGGAGGCTACGCCATTCACACCAGTTGCCTCATAAACCCAGTTCACCACGCGCCGAAGGACTATTGGCGGTTCACCCCCGACGCGCTCGCTTACTTGTGCCGTAACTTCGGGGAGACCATGGAGTGCGCCAGCTGGGGAAACCGGGTGGTCGTTCTGCTAATCGCAATCCGAGACGCATTCCGGCGAGTCCAGATTCCAGAACGTCGGGGGAGCCTTCGCCGCCTGCTAGCGACATGGAACGAGGAGGAATGGGCAATCTCTACGTGGGTGGTCGCACGCAAGTGACTCCACTTCATCAACCAGTCAAACCCAGAAAGAACACTCACGGGCAGCTGCGTTCTCCGAGAAACTTATGGAACCGTCCACAACGCCAGCCACTCTTCTAGGGCATTGGACCCTGTCCTTCACCGACGACTCGATGGGCCTCACTGAGACAAGGCGTGCAGCCGAGAAGGTTTAGGCAGCGCACAATGCATCGGAATGCCCAATGAGAGTGGGCGTGGTAGGCCTCGGCCACGTGGGCATCCCGGTGGCGTCCTCCTTCGCCCGGGCAGGGCACTCCGTGGTGGGGGTAGATATCGATGCGGGCAGAGTTGAGGCCCTTCAGCGGGGCATGAACCCTCTCCCGACAGCGGAAGGAGAGCTTGATCGCCTCGTATCAGAGACCGTGTCGAACGGTTCGCTCCTGGGGGTGAAGCCAGAATGAAAGGCGTGGGTCGACTAGGACTCTCTCTTCATCAGACCGGGGAG
>JBHIBK010000442.1:0-1918 GCA_046759065.1 Thermoplasmata archaeon
CGGGATGAGGCTGTTAACCGGGCGGTCGCAGGTTCAAATCCTGCCCGCGGCGCCAATAGGCGCTGAACCCGGAGTTCAGGGCCCATTCTAGGCCCCAAACCTGGAGTTCAGAACTCTCTGTGGCTGCACAGGGTGCGTGAGATTCTCTCCGGTCATCCGCCAAAGATTATGGTGATAAGCTCAGCTGGGACCTCTGCGAGGGCTACGACTGCATATACATAAGATGCACGGAAACCCTGTGACCGCTTCAGTGGGTGGAAACAGTTTGTCAGTCGATGAGACCGTAGCCGCACTCGATCAACTCCTTCAAACGCCGGGTGAACCGCGCTGCCGGAGCGCCATCAATGATGTCGTGGTCGAAGTCTAGGGTGATGCTGAGGTATTCCCGGATTTCTATTCGGCCTTCGACTGCTCCCGGTTTCTCCGCGATGCCGCCGATGGTCACGCCGAGGGTGTGGTTGGATATGGCGATCCCCCAGCCGCCGCCCTTCCCGAACATCCCGACCGCGGTCAGAGCCACCGTCCCCATGTATCTCTTCACCCAGTGTGGGCTCTTGCTCCGCACCCGATACCAGAGGTCTCTGACGAGGGAGGGAAGGAACAACACCCACCGCA
Source organism: Thermoplasmata archaeon (assembly GCA_046759065.1). Lineage (GTDB taxonomy): Archaea > Thermoplasmatota > Thermoplasmata > RBG-16-68-12 > JAGMCJ01 > JAGMCJ01. Next base: position 616 of record JBHIBK010000442.1, read on the forward strand.
GGAATCTCCGTCTCTCCCAGCTCTGGCTGCTCCCCGGCTCAGCCTGGATGGATCGGATCTCTTCGTGAATGCCTCGAAGGGTCTTCTTGTTGGCCGCTCTGATGACGTGGGCGAGGGGAAAGGTTCGGTCGCCGACCTCGATCTCGACTATGGTGAGGACGTCCACCTCGTCGAATACGACGAGCTGATTCCTCCAGTTCCGATACGCGTGCATGGATCTGTCCATGTCTACCCCCCGCTTCAACCGCCCGTCGGTCCTTATCTAGCTGTCTCAGCGAGTGGGATTTCGATGGTACATGGTTGCGATGGAGTGTTCGTTCTGCGGTGGGATGCATCTGCTTTCTCATAGATGTCCTTCAACCTCTTAGGAGAGTAGTCTGGGTAGTATTAGAGCTAGTTTCCCCCCAAATCCCTCAGACTGAGCTAGATAAACCCTTTTAAGGGTGGACTGCGAAGTCTGAGGTGAATTCATATGTCATCAGAAAAAAACAACAAAAAACCTATCATCAGACTGCTTTTCGCCAAAATCAAGGAAGCATTTTATGCCCTATCTGAAGAGGAAACGATGGAGTTCATGGTTAAGGATCGCAAGAATTTGGACGAACTCGGGTGCAAGTTCTGGATGATTGACTGCCGTTGGTCAAACGAAGAGTGGGATTATATTGGGGTTGAGGAATGGCCAAGCCTAGAAGCTCTTGAGAAGAGAGCCAAATTCGAAAATGAAGAACTACAGAAATCCAGGATTGTTGAATCGAAGACTTATTTGGGTACTCGTGAATCCGCCGCTGAATATGGTAAGGAATGAAACCTACACAGTATCCCCAGAAAGTTGGAGGTCAATCTTACAGAACTGTTCAAACTGAGTCAGCAAGTCCTGAGTAGATTCACAAGAAAGAGAGGTAGCTCTGCAGGCGGACGCGTGAACCACTCCGCCACCTCTCCAAGAGTCCATGGAATATGCAGAACCCATAAGCATTAGGAACCGCCCGCAGCACGTGGAGCAAGGAGTGTTGATCTCATCAGTGATACTCGCCTGCAACATTACTCAAGGTCTCTTGAGTATGGTCGACCGACTCGCCGTAGCGTTACTCAAAGTTTCTTTCGGGAACCCATTTCAGCAACCTCCCGCTCATACCCGTTGGCATGTCCCACGACGAGGAGACCTACTCCACCGTCTTCTCAGCCCTGAGGCATCCGGTTAGGCGCAGAATCATCCGGATCCTGGCCCTCGGGCCCAAGAGCTTCTCCGAGATCCAGAGGGACGTGGACGTAGGGAGCAGCCACTTCAACTACCACCTCGACG
>JBHIBK010000443.1:0-1914 GCA_046759065.1 Thermoplasmata archaeon
GGATGCGCCACGCATGTCGTATTTTGCCTAGACATAAATAAGGTTCTAATGGAGGTCGACAATAGGGTAAGGACTGGATGTCAGAAAAGACGCGGATGGAAATCCCCGTTACCATCGGTATCTGCGCATACAACGAGGAGCGCAACATAGGGGAGCTTCTAAGGGCACTACTGGAGCAGAGGACGAGGGTTGCGGAGATACAGGAGATCCTAGTGGTGGCCTCCGGATGCACTGACAAGACTCCTGAGATTGTGGAGTCCCTTGCAGAGAATGATGGAAGGATCAGGCTCATACTGCAGGAGGAGCGAAGGGGAAAGGCCTCGGCGATTAACGAGATTCTCCGAGATGCGCGGAGTGAGGTGATTGTCTTGGAGAGCGCGGACACAATGCCAAGTCCAGAGGCCATCGAGCTCCTCGTTCGTCCTTTCAGGGACTCGAAGGTGGGAGTGGTCGCAGCGCGTCCCCTCCCCGTGGACGATCACAGGACATTCTGGGGGGGCATTGCCCACGCCTTGTGGGAATTGCATCACCAGGTGTCCCTCCAAGTGCCCAAGACGGGAGAGATGTTTGCCTTTAGACATCTCCTTGAAGTGATTCCCGATTGTGTCGGCGCAGACGAGGACTGGATTCGGCATTCCGTAGAGAGCGAAGGCTATAGAGTGGTGTACGAGCCCCTTGCTGTCGTCCACAATAGCGGACCCAAGACTTTGGATGAGTTCCTCAAACAAAGGGTAAGATGCGATGTCCAGGGGTTGCATCAGAGTCGAACAGGGTCGTTTGTCACGCCGACCTGGCGCACGCGACTCATAGTCAATGCTTTCTTCAATTATGCAAGGAGGGAGCCGACCAAGCTTCGGGCCTTATTGTCATTTTCTCTGCTGGAGACGATGGCCCGAGCGTATAGCTTTGTTAGAGTCACGTTCAAGTCCGTCGATGTACCTGTTTGGGAGGAGTTGTCGTCGACAAAGTTCGTCAACCTGCGCAAGGAGACCGAGGTGGGCTCAATGAGAAAGTCGACAGGGAAGTAGCCTCCTCGAAAGCCTTTTTTGGCCGTCAGCACGCCTCACAGATTGGGAGGAGTTCATGTCAACGCGGGCCTACTCTTCCGCGGTAGAGACTACCAGCACCGTTTTATTCTCTGGCCGACATGTGTCGGGCCGGAAATGAGGAACTGGAAAGTAATGCTCGGTCCTCTCTTGACGAAGCTCTTGGAAAGAGCGCACATCGTCAGGAAGCACCCGCTCTTCTTTCCGGCTCTTCTGGGCATTTGCATCAGACTGGTACTGCTTCCATACACAAATTGGCCGCATGACTACCATTGGTTTTACGGCGGAGCCACGGACATGCTGGCAGGAAGAGATCCCTACGCGTCCTACGTCTACATCTACCCGCCATTGTTCGCCTACGCCTTCTTCCCCTTTGTTTACTTCTTTGCCAGCATATTTGGCCCTACCTCGTTGGCGCAGGTAGTACCATCGCTAGATGAGGTTGGAGCGGTCACTGGGATGGTCACACCGATTGTCACCAGCCCCTTCTTCAACATTGCCGTCAAGGCTCCCATATTCCTCGCGGATCTAGGAGTTGGCCTATTGCTGCTCTCGTTGTTGAAGAAAGCAGGGAGGGAGGAAATGGGCAGGATGGCCTTCATGGCTTGGTTTCTGAATCCGTACGTGATCATGACAAATGCCGTCATAGGCCAGTTTGACGCAATACCAGCTTTCCTCACACTCCTCGCCGTCATCTTGGTCTTGGAATTCCGTAACTTCTATGCAGGCATGTCAATCGGGCTGGCCGCGATGTTCAAGGCTTACCCAACCTTCCTCGGAATTGCCCTTGTAGGGTTGATCCTTGGGTTGACTGTCCATTCCAGGAATCGGCAGGAGACCGTACAGGGCCTGAAATCCCTTGTCATCT
>JBHIBK010000444.1:0-1914 GCA_046759065.1 Thermoplasmata archaeon
TGTAGCATTGGCTCTGCAACGATTCGGAATCAGTTGTTCTGTTGGACATCTAGGTGCTCACCTGCGGGATATCGCTAACACCAAGTTGAGGACAAAAAAGGGGTGACAGGCTCGCGCACCGCGAGCCTGCCGACTTGCTTTACTTCTTGTTCTTGGCCGCAGCCCGCTGGGCGCGGGCTTTGAAGCCCTTGTTGGTGCCGGTTCGGTCGGCACGGGACTGAATCCGCGATGCTGCCTTTCCGGTCATTTTCTTACTCATTGTCGCATTCACCTCCCGAGAGGTCCCCGTTACTCTCAGCCGCAGGTGTGCATCAAGCCTTCTACGATGATGATCAAAACTACTACCAAAATACATGGTCTCCTTGCAGCGTCCTTCTGCTTGCAGACCTTGCTGTTGCTCACGAACTGTAGGACACGTGGTATTCCCTTACAGTTGTAGTGCCACTTTTAGCGATATTGTCATACGTGTTGTCGTTGCCGGCGGGTCCACTGCGGTTTCGCGGCCGCCTCCGCGGAGATCTCTTAGGGGACCTCGCCAATTGATCCATATTCTGGGTATTTAAGTGTTGCTTCCTCGAACTACCGGGCCCCTAGCAGTCACATCGAATAGTCCAAGCGGCTTGGGATTAACTGGAAAGGGCTTCCTTCCGAGAGGTCCATTGTAGAACTACCCCTATGATGCTTCAGCAGAGGCTTGGCATCTGTCGGCCTACTCCTTCGGAGCTTTCTTCAGTTTCTCTGCGTACTTGTTGGCTAGGGTGACCAGTCTCCCTGAAGGCGTGATCTCCAGGATTCTGTGCCGCCTGTCATTCTTCCATGTACTCACCTGGAGGACTCCAGCTCCCGAGAGCTTGCCCAGGTGGTAATCAAGCGATGGAGGGGCAATCCCGAGGGCCTTGCTTATCTCGGCACTCTTAGCGCTTCCGCCACGACGTTCGATTTCAGCGAGAACCCTCTTTTGACCGCCTGTCAGGAGCTGAGAATAGGGCAGCTTGAGGACAGGAAGGTGGACTGCCTCGGCGCGTACCCCTTCCTCTTCCTCCGGGAAGTAGACCAAAGGGACGCCAAGAAGTACTGATGCCATCGCGGCTGCGACTGTCATCGTTTTTGGCCCCCCTGTCAGATTAAGGACCGCTTCCCCCTTTGGCTGGTCGGCTAAGTCCCTCAGCAATGTTTCAAGGGCGGCCAGGAAATCCCATGGACTCCTCAGGATCTCGGTTTCCGATTCGATACCCATCTTTCGGAGCGTCCCGATTACTTCTTTGAGCGCACGTTCTGCCTTTGCCTTGGCCTTCCCAGAGAAGGCAGTGTAGACTACGACCTTCTCCACATTCGGCAAGGCAGCGACGGCCGCAAGTAGCTTCTCAGGAGTGAAACCGAGGGTGGCAAACACGGTCGTCATGGGAGAGACAGAGGCGGGGGAGTTCTTTAGTCTAGTGTACTAATCTTTAGTGCTAGGGTTGATATCACTTGGTCCCGTTACAGCCTAACTGGGTGCTAACGAAGAACCCGGCGCTGAGCCGAAGCATGGGACACGGTTCTGCTGCTACTGCCTCAAATGCATGGGTGAGTGGGACTCATTCAAGTCGGAGACAATGCGCGCGAAGGCGTCAACACAAGTTGGTCGACACTCGCTCCCCACCATTACTTTCTCCATACCCCCCCGCGGTCTTATATGCCCTTGAACGAGTGAACTGGGTCCAAGGATGGTCTCCGCAGAAACGAGAAAGGACTGGAGGAGATAGCCTGTGAGAGTCGGGCCCCTGGAAATTCAACCGATTCGTCTTTCAAGGCGCAAGCAGCTGGGTGAGTTGCTGGAAGGGGACTTCCAAGAATTGCTTGGATGCTGGTGGGTGGTCAACCCATCTGTGATTTGGGACCTGGTGAAGCGCTTTGAAGTGGCAACGATAATCG
>JBHIBK010000445.1:0-1913 GCA_046759065.1 Thermoplasmata archaeon
TGCCGGCCATCCTCAGAAACCGGTTGCGGGCCTTCAAGGCTGACGCCGTGAGCTACCATACTCTCTCAGCATGCGCGGCCCTGGCCGCCTCCGAGCATGGCGATGCGAGGAGAGCCCTGGACCTCCTGCGCACGGTGGGGGAACTCGCCGACCGCGCCGGCTCGAGTCTGGTCGAAATCGGGAATGTGGACCGGGCCGAGCAGATTGTGGATGCGGAACGGGCGAGTCGGGTGATCTGGGACCTGCCCGCGCAGGAGGTCGTCGTCCTGATGGCCCTCAACTACCTGCAGTGGGACGGCCGGGAGGAGGCGGTGACGACGGAGGCGCTGTATGGGAAGTACCAGGAGGAATGCGGGTTCTGGGGCCTGCCGGAAAGGGCCAAACGCCGCTTCCTGGACTTCCTGCAGGACCTGGAAATCCACGGGCTGATCGGCTTGAAGGTCCGGATCTCTGGTCAGGACAGGCAGCGGTTTCATCGCCCTTGGCGAGATGGTGGCACATCAAGTGGCTGCTTGGTGCCTGAATCCTCCGGTCCGGACATGGTTGCCGAGGCCATGGCAAAGCATCTCGGGAACTAGAGGAACCCACCCTCACGCACGCGTCTGTAGGAGCAAGGATAAGGCCTCTGGAAGGGGCGGTTCAGTCCAAGTCAGCATACATGTCGACTGACATCCTGGCCCTGGAATGCTGCTCCTGACCCCCCGAAGAATGGGGGGGCCGAGGTGCCAGATGACGGCCGTAAGCCCCCTTCTGCCCTTCACAGATTGTCTTCATAGATTGGCCTGATGAACCCAGCTTACTGGTCACATGATGGCCCGGAATGTTGGAGGCCAAGAGCAATTTCCACACTGTTATGCGGACATGCGGGTCGTGGCCGCTTCTTTCTGGGGGCCCGGTAGCGGCAGAGTGACCCTCGCCTCTCTCCCTCGGCCACCTATGGGAAGGCTAATCTATGTGAATGCACATAACTCTAAGCATGCCGAATCTTACACTCAGCGTCCCGGAGGAGCTTCACCGGAGAATGAAGCGACATAGCGAGGTCAGGTGGAGCGAGGTGATTAGGAGAATACTAGTGGAGAAGATTAGGGACTTGGAGCTTATGGACAGTATCACTACCAAGAGCCTTCTTTCAGAGGCGGACGTGGACGTTCTGGACCACCTCCTGAAGGAGGCGCTCGTAAGGAAGTATCAAAAGGACAACAGGTTGGCGCCCAGGCGAGCCTGAGTTGTGACACCTTTCATGGTGTCCATCGGAGAGGGAACTAGTCCGGGGGCGAGCAGAGGCGGGAAGTGCCATGAAGGATCCCGCACAGAGCGCTAGGCCGACGCGCTTGGTGGCAGATGCCAATGTCCTCATCGCTGCCTTTCTCAAGGACTCCACCGTTCGGAGAATTGTCATTCTCTCCGGCCTCCAACTCTTCGTCCCGGAGTACCTCCTCGAGGAATTGGAGGCTCACTTTCCTGAACTATGGCGGAGGTCCGGGCTCCGGGAGGAAGAGGCCCGTGAAATGCTGAAGCGGCTTTTGACGTACTTCACCGTCGTCCCTCACGAAATCGTGGCGCAAGGACTCCCTGAGGCAGCCAGGGTCATGGAGGCGATTGACCCGCGAGACGCCGCCTACGTGGCCACTGCGCTGGGCATCGACTGCGATGGAATATGGTCCGATGATCCTCACCTCAAGAGGCAGGATAGGGTGGCCTGCTGGACAACGAGAGAGTTAGTCAGGGAACTCAAGAAGATCGGTTTCCGCCCCTAAGACTCGTGCGCTGGAGGCCCCTTCTGGTGACCGGGATCGTGTTGGACCTAATAAGCAAACTCTGGCAGCGATGATCAACGGGGGATACCAGGGGCCAGGTTGACGGCCGTAGGCCCCCTTCTGTTCTGACCGCGTCGGGCCGCGCGGATCTACCCG
>JBHIBK010000446.1:0-1913 GCA_046759065.1 Thermoplasmata archaeon
GTTTAGCGCTCTCCTCCCCAAATCCATGATTCCAACCTTCACAAGTTGGCCTAGGCCTTTAAGGTATATTCTCCTTCGATAGTTATAGTTTGGCTTTTCTGCGATTGCGAGGGAATCGGGCGGTCTGCGAAAATCAATATATCCGATAGAGCATCATACCGCTATTCGCGGGAGGACAGGAATGGCTCAGGATCTTCTTACTGTGATCGTTGGTGGGGAAGCGGGCCACGGTGTCAAGAAGAGCGGCACGGTGATCTCGACGGTGATGAACGAACTCGGCAGGTACGTCTTTGAGATGGACGACTACCAGTCCCTGATAAGGGGAGGGCACAACTTCTCCGTCGTATCTTCCTCAATATCCCGACTGTACAGCCACTACATGTCGACCGATATCCTCGTCTGCTTGGACAAGAGGAGCGTTGACATCCACAAGGGGAGGTTGAAGGAGGGGGGCTCCCTCGTATACAACGAGGATGCCGTCCAGTTGGAGTCGGGAACGGGTCTTCCCATGAGCACGTGGATTAGGGAGCTCAAGGGCATTCCCCCGATGGCGGGGACCTTCGGAGTCGCCGCGGTATCGGTCCTCTGCGGCCTCGACCTCTCAGTAATCGAACGCATCTTCCAGAGGAGCTATCCTCGCGGTCTGGAGGCGAACGTAGAACTCGCGAGGAGAACCTACGAGGCAATGAAGGCGGACAAGGGGAAGTTCCCGCTCGAGACCGGCGATGGGAAGCCAGGTTCCCTGTTCGCGGGGAACGAGGCGATAGCGTTGGGCGCTGCAGCGGCGGGTCTCGACGTCTACATAGCATATCCGATGACTCCCTCCTCGTCCCTCCTCCATTTCTTGGCGGCCCAAAGCAGGAGGCTGGGGATAGCGGTGCTTCACCCAGAGAACGAGATCGCGGTCATCAACATGGCCTTGGGATCCGCCTATGCGGGAGCAAGGACGGCGGTGGGATCGAGCGGGGGCGGATTCGCCCTCATGCACGAGGCTTTCAGCCTTGCGGGAATGAGCGAAACGCCCATCTTGGTCATTCTTTCCTCGCGTCCAGGACCGTCCACGGGAGTGCCAACCTATACGGCTCAGGGGGACCTCGACTTCGCTCTCAATGTCGGTCACGGGGAATTCCCCAGGATAGTGCTGTCACCGTCTGGAACGAATCAGGCTTTCGAGAAAGCGGGCGAGCTGCTCAACCTGGTCTGGAAGTTTCAGATCCCTGGCATACTGCTTACGGAGAAGCATCTGTCGGAGAGCGTGATGACAACGAACATCGACCCGGCTAGCATTGAGGCTCCAGATCCAGCCTTATATGACGGCCCTCCCGAGCAATACGACCGGTATGAGGGAACCGACTCCGGAATATCTCCGATGCTGTTCCCGCCAGTCGAAGGAGCGGTGATAAAGTCGAACAGCTACGAGCATGACCAGAAGGGTATCACAACAGAGGAGGCCGAGAGGATCGCCGAGATGCAGGAGAGGAGGCATCGGAAGGAGGAAGTCATCAGGAATGAGGTGAAGAATCTGCGGACCGTCGCCACATTCGGCGAGGGAAGCCATTCCTTGGTGACATACGGTTCGACCACGCTGTCCGCATTGGAGGCCGTGAAGCACGTGGATGATGTGAAGGTGGTTCAGGTCATCTATCTGAGGCCCTTCCCGGACTGGGCGCTTCGGGAGGCTGTATCCGATTCCAAGATGATCGCAGCAGAGCTCAGCGTGTCGGGACAGTTCGAGGATCTTCTGCGCTCGAAGGGTTTCGATGTTGCAGCTCGCATCAGACGGTACGATGGGAGGCCATTCGACCCGCCCGAGCTTGCGTCGCGCATAAGGGAGGTGACACAATGACCCTGGAAACCTACGCCGAGAACACGTGGTGCAAGGGATGCGGGAACTTCGGGCTCGTCAACTCTTT
>JBHIBK010000447.1:0-1906 GCA_046759065.1 Thermoplasmata archaeon
GCCTTCTTTCCCGCAATCACGGAAGCATCCATGGTGCAGATGTCCCTTCTGCTGTGGAGTGCCAGCGTGTCCGTCGCAATGCCGGATCCGATGAACCTGATGGGCGTGTCCGTGAACTTCTTCGCTATGTCCCAGGGACAGAGAACGACCGCCGCAGCTCCATCCGACAAAGGCGCGCAGTCGAACATCCCGAGCGGGCTGGCGACAGGAGGAGCGTTCAGCACCATTTCCATGGATATCTCCCTCCTGTACTGCGCATGGGGGTTCAAGGAACCGTTCCTGTGGTTCTTGACCGCGACCGCTGCAAGCTGCTCCCTCGTGGTGCATGTGCCTGCGAGCCATCATCGCGTACAGACTCGGGAAAGTAGCACCGAAGACCGACTCCCATTCTTGGTCTGCCGTCGCTGAAAGGATCTGGAGCGCTTGGGTGTCTCCAACGTCCGTCATCTTCTCTGCACCGCCAACGACGACTGTGTTGTACATGCCTGAGGCAACCGCCATATAGCCCGTGGCAAGCGCAACCCCTCCGGAAGCTCCCGCCGCCTCAACCCGAACCGAGGGAAGGTGCAGGTTCGCCAGGCCGGAGTAGTCCGCGACGAGAGGGGCGACGTGCTCCTGCTCAATGAACTTCCCTGCGGACATGTTTCCGACGTACAGGGCGTCGATCTGCTGACTCGTTATGCCCGCATCCTCGATTGCCTTCAGTCCAGCCTCTATCCCTATCTCCCTGAAGGACTTGTACCAGAGTTCTCCGAACTCCGTTTCACCTATTCCAATGATGGCAACATCACGCATCAGGCACCCTCCGCCAGGATTATCTTCCCTCTGAACTTCGCGTAGGTTGCGTAGTCGATGAACTTCCCGCTTGAAATCATGTCTTCCACGAGAAGTGCAGGATCATTCCTGAGCTCGTTTACCTCTTCCTTGACAGTGATGTCGAAGCCATCCGAACCAGCACCTGAACCATAGGCGACCACCAGTATCCGGTCTCCTGGCTTCGAGATGTCGAGAATCGCTGCCAGGCCGAGGAGAACCGCTGCGGAGTATGTGTTTCCTATCACGGGAGCGAGAAGACCGGTCATTGTCTGGTCCTTGCTGAATCCAAGCATCTTGGCCGCACGGAGGGGGAACTTCCCGTTCGGCTGATGGAAAACCACGTAGTCGTAGTCATCCGCGGTCGTTCCGGTCATTTCCATGAGATTCCTACCGCACGTCAGTACGTGCTTGAAGTAGGCGGGCTCTCCAGTGAACCTTCCTCCATGCTTGGGGTACATCTGCCCTTCCCTTCTCCAGAAGTCAGGGGTGTCCGTCGTGTACGAACATGTTTCGTTTATCCTCGCCGCGACCTTCTCCGTTCCGATGAGAAAGGCTGCGCCTCCCGAGGAGGCCGAATACTCGAGGGCATCTCCCGGAGCTCCCTGAGATGTATCAGCCCCGATGGCCATTCCGTACTTCATCATGCCTGACGCGACGAGGCCCATGCACGTCTGGATGGCCGCAGTTCCCGCCTTGCATGCGAACTCGTAGTCCGCCGCCGTCAGATCGGGTGAGGCCTCTATGGCCTCCGCGACTATCGTTGCTGTCGGCTTTACTGCGTACGGATGTGATTCGGATCCCACGTAAATGGCTCCGATGTTCTTCGGATTGATCCTGCATCTCTTCATGAGGTTCCTGGCGGCCTCAACGGACATGGTTATTACATCTTCATCGGGCGCAGGAACTGACTTGCTCTTTATGTTCAGTCCGCGGCTGATCGCCTCCCCATCCGTTCCCCACACCTTTCCGATTTCGAGTGGGGTGATTCGCCACCTCGGGACATAGCCTCCATAGCTGACAATACCAACATCCAAGACATCACAACCTTGTCAGTCTTTCCATGAGATTCTGTACGTCGAGATCGGTCTTC
>JBHIBK010000448.1:0-1903 GCA_046759065.1 Thermoplasmata archaeon
ACCATTACATAGCACCGGGAACTTCTCTCGACCCGGAGGGGTGGATAGACTGAGTGCTCGAGTCCCCGAGGGTGTGGCCGAGGGAACCTACCGCTGCTCAGCACCTCTCATCAGACCCTCAAGGCTGACAACGAAGGACAATGGAGGAGTCGGGAAAAATCTGTCCGAAGGATGGAACCTAAATTTCGCAGTCGGCTGCACACATGCTTGCCCTTTCTGTTACGTGGATTCTATCCATAAGCGATTCGGAAACGGTCGATATGGCAATATTGTGCAGAACAAGTGGGGGGACTACTTTCTCGTCCCAGAGAACCTAGAGGATGCAATCCGACGAACGCCCTGGCACCGATGGGCCGGGAAAGAAGTCATGATGAGTTCTACGCATGATCCTTATCTCCCGAAGCTATCCTCTGCAGCTAGGACAATCCTGGAACATGCACTTCCTTCAGGTGTTCGTGTCTGCCTACAGACTCGTTCATTCATCGTCACCCAAGACCTCGATCTCCTAGCCGAGTACGAAGATCAGGTCCGGCTTCAGGTCTCCATCGCAACCATGAACAAGGATTTGTCCAGAAAGATTGAGCCAAGAGTACCTACCCCCGAGGCAAGATTGGAAGTTCTGCGGCGTGCCAAGTCAAAGGGACTTTCGGTTGGCGTCATCCTTGCACCTATCTTTCCGCCCACGTCGACCCGGCCCGATTTCGTGGAGGACCTCAGGGAGATCGCTGTCCGTCTGAAGGAGATAGGACCTAACCACATTTACGGGGAATCACTCCACCTTCGAGGTGAAAATTTGCGACTTGTGGAAAATGCCTTGGATGAAGAGGTCTTTCTAGGGCGTGGACTGGACAGGGCAATCGAACGGGCATTCCATAGTGAGCTGGCCCAGGTGGGACTGCAGGGAACGTGGTGGCCTGAGTGATTGTGTGCATTGGCGGATCAATCCCTGCCCAAAGTCTCGTGCCTCCCCATTCGCCCTAACAGGCTCTTAGCTCCCGTAACACTATCGCCACAACGCTTCGGGGGCGCCTTCTGTCGACTTGGGATAAGAATATAGGCCAAAAGACCAATTTAGCAGATCGATGTCATGACCTCGGCTACCCAGGGATGGGTATTCTTCTGCAACAACATAACCCAGGAGGAATGTTTCCGCCAGTCCGTCGTCGGATCCCGAGAGAAGAATCTGCCCCGCCTTAAGGCTCTCAAACAAGGCGATCCCGTCTTGCTCTATAACTACGAATCAGGGATGCTTGTAGGACACTTCACTGCAACATCGGAGGTCGGTCTCGGCCTCGTGCAAGGTGAATGGATTGAGCGATACCCAGCGCAGGTGGCTCTGGAGCTTGTGACTCGGTTCAGCCAACCCGTTCCGCGCCAGAAGCTGGAGTCAATCCCAAATCTTAATTTCAGTTCGAAGGGGTACTTGACGAACCTATCCATTCCCATCGAGGTGGTCCAGGAGATCCTCGATATCGCAGAAGGTCGAAAGGAATCCACTGGGCAACCCGGGAGCAAAGAAGAGACCGACTTCCGCAGGAAGTTTCCGGCCAATTTCCTTTGTTCGGACGGGCATTGGGTCCGCTCGAAAGCAGAGCTCTTGATCGACAACTGGCTCTACACCCGACGTCCACCCATCGCCCATGCCTACGAGCGTCGTCTTCCAGTTCCAGAGGAGGCCTACGCAGATTTCTATGTCCCGCTGGGCGACTGCTACATCGAGTATTGGGGCTTGGATACGGCTGACTACTCGGAACGCCAGCGACGTAAGCTGGAGCTATTTGACAAGTATCATTTCCGAATCATCTCGCTGGAGGACCGAGATATCGAAAAGCTTGACGACCTTCTCCCTGGAAAGCTGCTAGAGTTCTTCCCAGAGGGCTATCGGTTTCAATGAGTCGTAGTC
>JBHIBK010000449.1:0-1895 GCA_046759065.1 Thermoplasmata archaeon
ACCGCTGGTGAAGGTGAGCGACAGTCCGGATACCGTTTTTTCGGACAAGCCCTGGATCACCGCCAAGGGCGATTCCGTCTACGCCGTCTATGCCGATTTCGTCGCCGGCACGACTGAGATCAGGTTTGCGAAGTCGACCAACGAAGGGGCGTCCTTTGAACCGAGCGTCCGGATAAACAACTATACAGGGGGAGGCAGAAACGGAGCCTGCATCGACATCGGACCCAACGATGAGATCTACGTCAGCTGGTGGGACTCAGCCAGCGGCAACGCGGGGATATACTTCTCCAAATCACTGGATGGGGGACTGACCTTCACGGCGAACAAGAGAATCGGCAAGACACCTTGGGGCGGCTCTGTACCCTACAGGGCGGCGGCAATCACGAGCCTTTCGGTGGGTCCTTCAGGGCAAATCTACGTGGCGTGGACGAACTTCACGTCCTCGGATTGGGACATAGATCTCTCCGTTTCTATGGACAACGGCACGACATTCTCGCTTCCGATCAGGGTAAACGACGACCTCTCGACGGAGATTCAGTTCATGCCCTGGGTGGATGTCGACCCGCTCGGCACGGTGCACATCACTTGGTACGACAACAGGACGCAGCAGCTCGAGATCTTGTACGCGAACTCGACGGACAATGGCACGACCATCGGACCGAATCTCAGGGTGAGCGACACCTCCTTCCTCGGAGAATGGTTCATAGGAGACTACATCCCGCTCGTTGCTGACCAGTGGACGAACATCCACATCGTCTGGTGTGACCGCAGGAACGGCAACAACGACATCTACTACTCGCGGATGGAAGGACCTGGTGTGCCTGGACCGCCGCCCGCTCCCGTGTCCTTTGTGTCGGCGAGGCTTGAGGGTACCGCTTACGAAGACGTCAATATCACATGGTCCCTTTCGCCCGATGACGGCTCGGGTCAGAACTCGGTCACGAACTACTCGGTGCTCTACTCATTCGCCTACAACGGCAGCGGCTTGGGATACATGTGGCTTGCCGACATCCCGGCGGGCACGGACTACTACGTCGCGAGCGGCATGGGACACGCAGACCCGCTCAACTACTTCTTCATCATAAGGGCGAACGACGAGTGGGGACAGTCGAACGACAGCCTCCAGCAGGCGGGCAAGTTCACCAGGATGCTCGAACCCGGCTGGAACCTCATCTCCCCGCCTCTCTTGCAGGAGGATTCGTCCATCGACGTCGCGCTGCAGACGGTCGCATATAAGTGTGTGAGAGAGTTCGACGGCGCCAATAAGTCGGACCAGTGGAAGCAGTTCTGCCCCTTCAAACGGTACGGTGAGGTTCAGGACCTGGGTTTGGCGGAAGTGCTGTGGATAGGCACCTCGGAAACGGGCAACTGGACGATCGCGGGAAGGATCCCCCAGCAATCGACTCTCTGGTTAAGCACGGGCTGGAACCCGGTTGGCGTCCCGGCCTTCTTGGGATACGATGTCGCGAGACTGAGGACCGAGACAGGCGCTCCGCGAGTCGAGGGTTTCTCCAGTATCGACCTCCCCTACCGCCTCAAGGTCATGTTCGACTTTGAGCCTCTCGACCCAGGCTACGGATACTGGGTCCATATGACCGCTGGTCAGTTCTGGACCGTGGAAAACCTATAGAAGTCGCTCGGGCGCGCCCTTCCTCCGCCGAGCCTCCATCTCCCTGAGTTCCCGCCCAATCCACACCCGCCTGCCGTTGGCAACGATGATGCTTCTTTCGTTCGGAACCAGGGTGAGCCTGCCCAGCTGAGTGTCGAAGTTGAGCACCTTGACCAGGTTCCCCCTTGCGATCGTGCCGATCATGTCACCCTTAAGCTTCAGGCGGGCGCGGAACTTCCCCTGCTTGAGGAACGCGGTGCACATCATCCCCTTCTTCGTCCTCTGA